>DYTM01000125.1:2532-4526 GCA_020725985.1 Methanomassiliicoccus sp. | reverse complement strand
TTCATCATGACTCCCGCGGTGGCTTTGTTCTACGGAGGCATGCTGAGGAAGGAGAGCGTCCTCTCGATGCTGGGACAGAGCATTATCATCGTCGGGATCGTCACCCTCATCTGGGTGATCATCGGATACTCCCTCTCCTTCGGGACAGACCATTACGGGCTGATCGGAGGAACTGACTACGTCATGCTCGCGAACGTCGGCCTTTCCCCCAGCCCCATCTACGCAACATCGATTCCTCACATGGAGTTCATGATGTTCCAGGGGGTCTTCGCCATGGTAACCGCCGCACTCATACTTGGCGCGGTTGCGGAGAGGATGAGGGTCAAAGCCCTCGTCGCTTTCGTCGTGCTCTGGTCCCTAGTTGTGTACAACCCGATCGCACACTGGGTATGGGGAAGCGGGGGTTGGATCGCGGGGCTCGGAGCCCTCGACTTTGCCGGGGGGACGGTCGTCCACATCGCCTCGGGGGTGTCGGCGTTGGCGGCGGCATTCGTCCTCGGCAGGAGGCACACCGCCGGGAACGGCAACGAGAATCCTCACAATATCCCAATGGTGGTCCTTGGAGGTGCCCTCCTCTGGGTAGGCTGGTTCGGATTCAACGGAGGCAGCGCCCTGGCCGCGAACGACATCGCCGTCAACGCCTTCGTCGTCTCCCAGATCGCGGCCGCGACGGCGGTGGTGACATGGGGCACCATCAGCTGGCTCCACCTCGGAAGGCCGGGCGTGCTGGGTCTGATGACCGGTGGAATCGCCGGCCTCGTGGCGATCACTCCCGCCGCTGGATTTGTCGATCCTCCTGCTGCGATAATCATAGGAATCGGGGCGGGGATATTCTGCTACCTCGGCATCATTGCCCGGCGGAAGATCCGGGTCGATGACGCTCTCGACGTTTGGGGTGTGCACGGGATCGGGGGCACCTGGGGCGCTATCGCCACCGGCATCTTCGCGACCACCGCAGTCAATCCCGCGGGCAAAGATGGACTGCTCTACGGCGGATTCGGACTGTTCCAGTCGCAGCTCGTCGCCGTCGCCGCGGTTTGGGCATTCGCATTCGGCATGTCATTCGTCATGCTCAAGGCAATAGGGAAGTTCACGGAACTCCGGATGACGAAGGAAGAGGAGAGGATCGGAGCGGACGTGATACAGCACGGAGAGAGTGCGTATTCGTAGGTGATCCAATATGAAGAAGATCGAGGCGATAATCCGGCCGGAAAGGTTCAACCAGGTCAAGGCGACCCTCGAGGAGATGGGGGTGAGCGGAATGACATCCTACGAGGTTCGAGGAAGGGGAAGGCAGAAGGGGTTGGAGTTCACTCATCGCGCCGGAACCTATCGGGTCGATCTCCTTCCGAAAACGAAAATCGAGATCGTCATCGACGACGGCAATGTGGACCGCGTTGTCGAGGCCATATGTACCGTTGGGAGGACTGGCGAGATCGGAGACGGGAAGATATTCGTCCTTCCGGTGGACAAGGCGATCCGTATCAGGACCGGAGAGGTCGATGCGATGGCGATCTGACTTCACCCAGCCTCCTTCCTCCCTTTTCCCTTTCCTTTCTTTTTTCTTCGCGATCCTCGGACCTCGATCTTGAGGAAGCCGGTCCATTTCCTGTCGGAAAGGCCGAAGAAAGGTCCTCTTCACCGTCTCTGCGTTAGAATGATGATCGTGACGGCGAGCCAGATAAGAAAGGCCGCTACCAGAAGCGGAACGTTTCCCGGGTACAGGTCGTTCGCGATCCAGACAGAGCCGATGATGGCGAGGAACGCTCCCCAGAAGACGTGATAGGACGCGCTGGATTTCGCGGCACCCGGAGGCCTGCTTCTCCGGCCGACGGATGCGCCGAGCGCGATGCCGTAGACCCCGCAGCCGATGAGGACTATCGGCACAAACATGGACCAGTCCTCCAGATACCAGCCGATCAGGACCGCGGCCGCCAGGATGAGAATGAAGAAGCCCACGGTCAGGCCGCCATAATCGCGTCTCCTACGTTCGC
>DYTM01000125.1:0-2522 GCA_020725985.1 Methanomassiliicoccus sp. | reverse complement strand
CCCTCCATTCCTGTGACCTCCGTCGCTCTGTCCTCTTGACTCTTGGCGCGAGCGTCAGTAGTAGTGGGTCTGAGTAAATCAATCTAACGCAATCGTGCCCGACCTTTATCTGTGTGATAGCTTAAGTTTGTGAACGGCTTACGCCCCCCTACTCGAATGGCCTGTCATTTCCCAACCGATTGCAGGGGAGGCCTGAGGAATCGAAGAGACTGGAATCCGAGAGGATTGCCATGATCCAAGGGGGAGCTGAGGATCCTGCGGCTGACACGAGGAGGTTCATGATTCCGAAGAAGTCCAAGGTGGTGCTCCTCGTCATCATCGTTCTCAACGCCCTTCCCGCCCTTGCCACGGACATGTATCTAGCGGCTCTGCCGACCATGAGCCTCGAGCTCGCTGCCCCGGTGAGCCTTCTCAATCTCAACCTGATTCTCTTCTTCCTTTTCTACGCGATCGGATTGCTCATATGGGGGCCGCTCTCCGACAGATACGGTCGGAGACCGACCCTCGTGATCGGGATGGCCGCATTCGTCCTGTTCAGCGTTCTGTGCGGCCTTTCGACGGACGTGTACCAGCTCATCGTCTTCCGCTCCCTCGAGGGGGTGTTCGGAGGCGTGGCGGTAGCGGTGTCCATCGCGATGGTCAAGGACATCTACGAAGGAAAGCGGAGGGAGAGGACATTCGCGGTGGTGAGCATCATGATGGCTTTCGGCCCCATCCTCGCTCCGATCGCCGGGGCGGCCATGCTCACGATCATGGAGTGGAGGGGAATCTTCTACGTCCTGGCGGCGCTGGGCGGGGCGGCACTCCTCGGCTGCATCCTGATGGAGGAGTCGCTTCCGCAGAAATCCGACAGAAGAATCTTGGCGACGCTCGGACAGCTGCGGGTGGTGCTGAGGAACAAGGACTACTCGAGACTGCTACCAAGCCTCTCACCCCTCGGGATCGTCATCTTCGTCTGGGTCGGTCTATCGACTTACGTCTTCATCGAGGACTTCGGCCTCAGCCAGGGGGAGTTCAGCCTGTTCTTCGCCTGCAATGCCCTCTTCCTCCTGATCGGCCCCTTCCTGTATCTGTTCCTGGCGAAGCGCTTCGACCGGCTGGAGATAGTCACGGTCAGTCTTGGCATGATCGGGGTCAGCGGCATACTCATCATTCTCGTCGGAGGCATTGGCCCAGTCTTCTTCCTTCTTTCAGTGATACCGGCGACATTGTGCGTCAGCGTCACCCGGACGCCGAGCCTAGACATAGTCATGTCGCAGATGGATACCGATGTCGGCTCTGCATCGTCCATATTTAACTTCCTCTTCATGGCAGTCGGGGCAACGGGAATGATGATCGCCTCCCTAGACTGGGGAAACAGGGTACTGACCACAGGCATCATGTTCGCGGTCGTAGGCGCCGTGAGCCTGGCCTCGTGGCTCGTTGTCCTGAAGCACTATGCCGTCAGGAATCCAGACAAGTAGACCGTCTCCTGATCAGAGTCGCTCCCGGGAGAAGGGCTACGATCAAGCGACTCCTTCTTGACAGATCGTGGATGATATCTGGGGATTCGGATGGTGAACGCTGCTCGCTCTCCCTATCCGTCGAAGATGGCATCGGTGACGATGAGGGGAGATCCCACGCTTGAGGCCTACTGGGTGATACCGGAGGAGCCGACCGGAACTGGATCAGTCCGCTCCGCTTCGCATGTGAGCGAGAGCGTCGTGTCCTACCCGAGCTGCCTCCTTGAGAATCCCCCAGCGCAAGAAGATCGGGTCTTCGACTGAAGACTCCGACTCTGTCAGAAGTCTACTTCATCTGCCGCTTCCGGCTGTCGGGATACTTCCGGTCCTTGTCCTGGTATATCGACCAGAAATGGATAGACCACCAATCTCGAGGGCCAAGATAGGTCCCTTCCGGGAATTCCTGATCCTCCAGTCTGGTGAGCTTACCGGGTTCCATCACTACCCTCTCAGAGGGATATCGCACCCACAGGAGGACGAAAACCGCCATCACGAGGCTGACAATCGCAAGGATCGTGAAGTACAATCTGAGTGACCCGACCACTCCATATGAAGGGAACTGAAGAATCACGAAGGAAATGACAGACGTGACCAGCAACACGATAGCTCCGATGTGCCGGGTTCCGATTCCCCTGCCCATAACCTCAAGCCCTCCGAAAATTCCGGCGACAGAACCATTCATGCTCGGCTATGAATCCCCTCCCTATCCCCATTGGGGTGGTGCGGACGCATATTCGATGCAGGAATGGCCGCTCTTGCTCCGCTGTGAACTTCCTCAACCTTATACCTTTCTGCCTGTCCTACGCCATCGAGCTGTGCTATGAGGCAGCTTTCTGACAGGTACGGTCGGAGGCGACCTCTAGCGAATGGCATTGCCGACTTCGCCCTATTCAACATCCTGTGCGGACTATCGTCTGGCCCTCACCAGCTCGTCATCCTCCGCGCTCTTCGAGCGGCGTTCCAAGGAATGACAGCGGCCTCCATGGCGACCAGTCCGTGTCGGGACTTTTTCTTACCCTA
>DYTM01000124.1 GCA_020725985.1 Methanomassiliicoccus sp. | reverse complement strand
AGAAGCGATATTGCGACGAGGGCGGCCACCGCGCCCACACCCAGGGCAATAGAAGCGATTTCTTCGTCGAGATCGATAGCGCTGGATGACTCCTCGACAGAGAAGGCGAGGATGAGCCCATTGTTTGTCTCGGATGCCTCGGCAATCGCACCGCCTGCATCGGCCGATATCACCAGTTCGTGAGCACCGGACTCGGCTCTCCAGGCGAACGACACCGAATGTTCTTCAGAAGGAGCGAGGGAGATGTTGACCGAGCCTATCGTCACGCCGTCGATCGCGAGGACGACATGGGCCGATGCGACTCCGCGCGAGCCGTTGTTCCGGATGAGGGCGGAGAAGATGACCTCCTCACCGACGCGGGGCCTCTCCGGATCCATGTCGGGCTCCCCGATCAACTCCAGATCAGGAAGGGATATCACCACGATCTCGGAGAAAGAGGAGGAGTTGCCGAGATCGTCGGTGACGGTGAGGACGACCTCGCAGCTTCCCTCCGTGGCATAGGAATGGATCGGCGAGGACTGCTCGGAGGATGCCCCGTCTCCGAACGTCCAGAGGCAAGATACAATCGCCCCGTCCCGGTCGGCAGCGAGGTTCGTGAAGATGACAGTTGAAGCGGATGCATTGCTCTCGACGTCCCAGGAAAAGAGGGAGAGGGGTGGAAGATTTCTCACCAGAATGGGCAGGGAGGTGAAATTGACGCCGCCATCATCGTCGACGACCTCGAGAACGACTTGGTAGTTGCCCGGCCTTCCGTATCGATGCGACGGGTTCGTCTCGAGGCTGAGATTGCCGTCCCCAAAGTTCCAGGTCCAAGATACAATCTCTCCATCAAGGTCGGACGAATGATCGGTGAACGACACCTCCTCGAGGCTGAGGGGATTGAGGACGCTGATGCCGAAATCCGCTATCGGGGGGGAATTGCCGATGAGGACCGCTCTCCTCGTCGTGTTCTTGCCTCCATCGTCGTCCGTCACCGTGAGAGCGACAGTGAACAGGCCATTGTCGGCATAGAGGTGGGTGGGGGAGGGGAGTGCAGAGGAGCCTCCGTCCCCGAAGTCCCAGAAGTACTCCGTTATCGTCCCGTCCAAATCAGAGGAGAGGTCGAGGAATTGCATCTCCTCGAAGGAAAGTGGATACTCGGGGTTCCAGACGAAGTCCGCAATCGGGACGGAGTTGAGAATGATGATGCCAGACTCATAAGTCGCATTCTCCCCGACATCATCCCAGACGACAAGAACAACGGTGAAGAAGCCATCATCGAGATACCGATGTTCGGGCTCCGACTCGTTCGAGGTTGAGCCGTCGCCGAACCTCCAATCCCTGAGGGCGATCGAGCCGTCGGGATCATATGAGGAGTCGTGGAACGAGACCGTATCCTGGGTGTCGGGCTCGAGGGGGTCGAATGAGAAGGACGCGACGGGGGCCTCATTCCCGACAGGCACGCTATTCGACATCGTGCTGGACTGGTTCCGGTCGTCATGGACGATCAGCGTGACGAGGAAAACGCCTTTCGTCAGGAAAGAATGAGTCGGGTTTGCCTCGGTAGAACTCCCGCCGTCGCCGAAATCCCAGGCCCGACTGACGATGAGTCCGTCGAGGTCGGATGACGAATCATAGAAGAAGACCTGTTCTCTGATATCGGGGAACCACGGGGAGTAGGTGAAGATGGCCGCCGGGGGCCTGTTTCTAACCCATATTGTCTTCGAGATGGATGATTCGACGCTCTCATTGTCCCTGACCGTCAATCTCGCGGTGAAATTCCCCTCGCTCAGGTAGGAGTGGGAGGGGTTCTGCGAGAAGGCGAACGCGCCATCCCCGAAATCCCAGGTCCAGTTCAGGATTCTCGTGTCAGGGTCAACCGACCGGTCGCTGAACTGCACGACATCGTAGGCGAAGGGGAGAGATGGGGAGAAGTCGAAGTCCGCGTACGTTGGGATATTCTCGTCGGCGAGACGGCCTACGAAAGGATAGCGATCCTGGCAGGATCCACCTGAAACGGCATAGGGGACATCCCCGATCCCGTCCGGCCCTTCGAGATCTTGATCGGGTCCCGAAACCAGGTCTGGCCCCGTGTAGTCATCCCAATGGTTCCCGCCGAAAGGATATGAAGCGTTGTAGAGGTTCGAGCCGTCGTCCCACGCCCCGAGATCATTTGCGACGAAATCGTTCCTGAGAAACAGGTTGGCGCTCGAACCGATGGCTCTGAGCCCCACCTGATTCCCCCAGAGAATGCACTCCGAGACGCTCACCCCCGAAGAGTTCACGATAAGGATCCCGTCGAGGTTGTTGTGGAGGGAAAGGCCATGGATGGAGGCGTTCACGCAGGAGATGAGGGCGACGCATCCGATTTCCCCGAGTGAGTCCTCGAGATCGATGTCCTCCTCTTCCATGAGGTAGACGAGCGGCCCGCCAGTAAGACTGTTCGACTCGAGGTTGTGAAGGTAATGCCTGACCTCGGATCCGGTGATTCCGAAGTCGAAGGCGTTCCCGGTGATCGTATTCCGTCGGATTGTGAGCCGCTCCGATCGTTCGATCTTCAATCCCAGCTCGCATTCAGAAATCGTGCAATCCAGGATCGATAGGTCAGAACAGTTCCTCAGGCGAAGACCTGCGACAGCGGCGTGGATCTCTGCCCTGGAAATCACCACATCCGTCGACTCCTCGATTTGTATCCCGGAGGCGGCACTCTCCACGGAGACATTCGACACCACCCATCCCGACACCCCTGACAGGCTCACGGCGCCCCCGGTAAGCGCGAACGAGCAATTCTCAATGCGTCCAGAATTCCCTCGGAGTACGAATCCCTCGACCTCTTCGTTCACGACGATGTTTTCGAAGTGTGATCGTTCGGCACTGAAACGGGAGCCGTCCGCGGTGGTCAACGAGAAGCCTTTGATGGCTTCGATCCAGGAGTCGTAGAGCATCATCTCCCCCTCCACGGCGATATCGAAGGCTCGGTCCCACGTCCGTTCGAAAGTCATGGTCGAATTGCGGAGCGATAGGGATCCGCCGGCACCGATGAGCACATGGCAGGCAAGGGTGAGAAAGGTATTCTGCACAATCTGAGTGTCGAGTATCCTCCAAGTGATCACGACCTCAGAGGAGAGTTCGTTGTTCGTCCTCCAGAGATCGGAGGTAAGGTTGCATCGGGCTGTGAGCAGCACCGGCCTGAGCTCGCCGGGGACCCAACTCAACAACGCCTCGGAGCTCGACCCGGCCGGGACATCGCAGAGTGTGGCTGACACGAGAACACCGTCAGCGTAGAGTTCCACCGGAACTGCAGACTCGTCGACAGTGCCGAGGTTCTTCACATCGACCCTCACCGAACACAACGAGCCATAGAACGGCGTATCAGAGGATATGCCGACAATGGCCACATCATTGTCCCGGGATTCGAGGAAGTGTATCTCAGTCTCGGGATCGCCCAGGAGGTTGAGGGTCATACAGCACCATCTCATGAAACCTGTTGACTCGACGACCGACAAGAGGTCCTCCTTCGAATCCGCCAGAGCCCAGCCGAGGCTCCGGATGCGTTCGTTGAATATCGCGTCGAAGAACTCGATGTCATAGTACTGGGAGGGCCCGTCGGTGTCTCCCGGCGAGTACCAGCCCAGTCTCGAATTCGCCACTACTCCGAAGGCGCCATGCTCTGTCGAAATAAGATGTTCGGAGATCGCGTCAGCTTCCCCGCTCTTCGACGAATCGAACCCTCCAACGTCGCATGCTTGGGTGTAGAGGAAGAAAGGATCGCTGCCGTCGAGGCCCTCCACGTCGCGGATGTCGAGGTCGGCGAAGCTCAGCTCGCTGCCATGTCCCATATGGTTAACGAGGTGTGTTCCCAGCTCGAGTTCTTCGAGGAGGGCATCCCTCGAGAAGGATCCGTCCCTCTCGTACAGTCTCGTGACCTCGATCTCGGGATTGGATGAGGGAAAGACCGATGACACGAGGGCATCCTTGTAGTCTCCCCCCCATGTAGGGATGCTGTCAAGCTTGTTCCCGACCATGAGTGCCTTGTTCAGAGACGCCTTCGACCGCTGTGATTCGTAATTGATGACCTTGTTCACGAAGTTCGAGACCTCGATCGCATTGTCAACACTGGCCCTCCCGACGAACACATCGCTCATGAGGTCCGCCTCCTCCCCAGACGAGCCTCCGCCTTGGCCGGCCCCTTCGCCGTACACCCCGTCGCCGTCAAGATCCCAGTCTCCATCCAGACCGGCGTAATAGATATCCGCGGGAATGTACGACGCGACTCCCCCGACCACCCACACAGGCCTGCAGGGTATCACCTCGTCATCCCTCCCGAGGAGCACATACCTGGTCCTCCAGATCCGATGGGCATCGGTTATGAAGTTCCTCACCTGAGTCTGGGTGTCGTTGCCTTTTCCCCCGTGGGAGTTCGGGTCGCCCCAATACGAGGGGTTGGACTTGATCTCCTCGACCGTCACAACGCAGGCGCTCAGGTTGACGAGGGCAGAAACACTCCCCCCTCTGGTTTTCTTCCAATTCAGGAGGGGCTGGAAGGAGCCCCTCAGATCGTCGGAGGT
>DYTM01000123.1 GCA_020725985.1 Methanomassiliicoccus sp. | reverse complement strand
GAAGAGGCTGTCCTTCTCCTTCATGTGGATCGGGTTTCCGCAGGCGGGGCATTTGACCTGTACGACCTTCATCTGTACGCCCCCTGGATCTGCTTGGAGATGTCTTTCACTTCCGCCATCACGTCCCGCATCGACGCCCCTCGCTCCTTGAAGTCGCCCTCGACGATCTCGGAGCCGTGCCTGAAGAAGCGGTAGAAGACGTAGAGAACGATTGCACCGCCGACAAGGCCCCCGATCATTATCCTCCAATCCATCTCAGAGAGGAGGATGCCAGCCGCGGCGATGAGCCCTCCGATCGAGGACCCGGCCGTCACGGCGAGGCTCTGGAAGAGCGGATCGCCCGGAGCTCGGCCAGAGAGTACGCCTCCGGCAACGCCGTCGACCGTGTTCATGTACATCCTCTCCCTGTACGAGTATCGGACGACCCAGACCGGGTAGTAGATGATCGAGAGTTTCTTGGGGAATGTGTGCAGCCTCTCGAAGGTGACGTGGGGAATGTTGGCGCTCGCCCTGGCGCGGGAGATCGCCTCCTCCCGGGCCTTCTTGATCGCATCATCCTTGCTCGTCGTCGCCTCGAAGGTGGGAATCATCTCGAAGTCGGCGAAGCTCGTCTCTCCCGAGAGACTCCTCAAATTCCTTATTCCCAAATCACCGGGATCGCATGCTATCTCCGAATAGGCGTAATCCTGGAGGACCATCGCCTCCTTCGGGACCCTCTCAGTCCGAACGTTGCCTTTCGAGTCGCTGTAGGTGCGCTCCTCATACCCGCAGACCCAGCCGGCGGCCCTCGTTGCCGCGCTCCAGAAGGGGAGGTAAATGGGGTAGCACTCCACAATCTTCCCGACCCGCTTCAGATCCCTCGCCTTCAGCCCCTTCGCCCACCAGGCCTGGGAGGCTGCGATAGCCGAGTCCCTCACCACCTTGTTCTTGAAGGCGATCGTGTAGACACCGCTGTCCCCCTCAACGAAGAGGGTCGAATTGCAGTACTTGCATATGACCACGTTCTCGCCTTCGACGACGCTGATGGCGCCGCCGCACGATGGGCAGCTCAGTCCGACCGACAGGTCCATGATCACATCCTCCTCGCGACGAAGAGGGCGCTGCCGAAGATTCCTACCACGGTCAAACCCATCGCTCCCAGAGCGATCGGAAGATTATAGATCGCAAGAAGCCCCTCGGCCGCGAACGCAATGAAACCCGCGGCCGCGACGGCGATGTACGCCGCCGAGCCACGAACCGGGAATTCCGAGGCGAAGCCCTCTCCCGAGGAGCCGTCGATGACGACCTCGTACCTCTTCAGATTGTAGACGTAGTCAAGCTTCCATACGGGGAAGTAGACGAGCGCCTGCTCCTTCGCCTTCCCGGGCAGCTGGTTGAGGTATGGGAGCATTTCGATGTCCGGCTGAACGATCTCCGCCCCCGAGGTGTCGAACGAAGCGTCGTAGATCTTCAAATCTCCTGCAGGAATCTTGAGGCTGTGGAGGCCCGGAAGAATCGTCGAACCGGCCGGCTCGACGGACACCTGCTCCTTCCCGTTCACCTCCCTCTTGAACATGTACACTGGAAAGAACTGGCGCTTGACGCCCGCGAGCTGCGCCAACCTGTCCAGATCCTTGACCTTGGTGGGGCCGGCAGCCCAACGCCTGAACATCCCGACAGCGTCGTTCTCCTTGACTGCGAACGGGATGATGTAATAGAAACCCGCCCCAGATCGGTCGATGTAGATGTTCGTCCCACAGTAGGAACACTTCGTGAATTTCGTGCCCGCGTCGAATCCGACCTTCGCCCCGCACTTCGGACAGCTGATGGTGGTCATAGGACAGCCTCTTCCCTAGCGCCTGAATGCCTCGCAAGGCCTCATGCTGGCTTGCCGCACTCGGGGCAGAATTTCGAGTTTCCGGCGATCTCCGCGCCGCAGCTCCCGCACTTCTTCGTCCCCGCGATCTCTCCTCCGCAGGAGGGGCAGAACTTGGAGCCGGCGGGGACCGAGGCACCGCACTTCGGGCATTTGACCGCCGTCTCGGGGCCGAGCTTCGTGCCGCACTCGGCGCAGAACTTGTTCACCGCGGAGTTCTGAGCCCCGCACTTGGGACAGAGCACGACGACCTGAGGCGGCTGAGCCGCTCCAGGAACACCTTGCTGAGTCTGTCGCATCGAATCAAGCATGGTCCACCCCATGCCGATTCCGGCGCCCACGCCTACGCCAGCGCCAGCCGCGCCCCCGGACGGGTTCTGCGCGGCTTCCCTCATCGCCTGTCCGGTCTGATACTGGACGTAATTCGCCCCGAGGACCTGCATCGAGGCCCTGGTGTCGACGGCCTTCTGGACCTCCTCGGGCATCGAGATGTACAGCCCGGAGATCTTGTCGACCATCACCCCGTACAGGTCGAAGTGGTCCTTCGATCTGGTGAGGATGACCTGCTCTATGGTGGTCAGGTTGCTAGCTATGTCCGCCACCCCCATCCCCTCGTTCTTCATGTCCCCGATCGAGTCGTAGACGAGGATGACGATCTGCTCCTTGATCCTCTCCTCTACCTCCCCGCTCGTCGCGAAGTTCAGAGTTCCCACGAACTGATTCACGAAGTTGGGAGGGGAGGAGAGCTTGTACCTGAACTCCCCGAAGACTCTGAGGTTCACCATCCCGAACTCCTTGTCCCTGAACTGGTATGGCTGCTTGCTGCCGAACTTGCCGTCGAACGCTCTCTTCTGGAGGTAGATAACCTCCGCCTGCTGCTGCACCCCCGAGAGGAACTTCACGATCGGTCCGACGACCGGTGCGTTGAGGGATGTAAGGGCGTACCTGTCTGGTCGGTCGATGTACGCGAGTACCTTGCCATCCCGGAAGAACACCACGATCTCGTCCTCCCGGACGACGATGTTGTCGTTGAACTTGATGTTGCGAGGCATGCGGAACATGATGTTGTTCCGCTTGTCCACGTCCTCCCACTTGAAAGTCTCAGCTCCTATGATGCTCATTCATCACACCTCCGTTCCTTCTATGATGCGGAGACGACGGTTGAACTGGTCCTCGAAGCTCGTGATCCCCGCCCTGATGTTCATCATCTCCCTCCTGCTCGCCTCCCTCTCCCCGGCCGAGATCGCCCCTTTTAGCGTCTCGATACCCTGGGAGATCGAGGATTGGTAGTCAAGCATGCTCGCATCGTATTCGTAGAGGCGATTGAGCTCATCCTCGTGGATCTCGATGTCCGCGACGAGTCCCGAGTAGCCGGTCTCGGCGTGAGCGACCGCACCCTCCACCTTCTTGAACTGGCTGATCAATCCGCCGACCGCGTCCAGCTCCTTTGGATTGTAGTCCTGGGCGAGGAGTGCCCTGCAGTCCTCGAGTTCCCTCCGCTGGAGCCCAAGCTTCTGGGCGAGCTGGGCGCGCAGCATCCTGTCGGCGTCCCTGATGTCTTCCCTTCGTCTGTATCCCCTGAAGCCAGGGACATAGTTCTGAATCTTCTTCAGAAGCCCCCGGTCCTCTTCCACTCTTTTCCGGATGTCTGGCATTGAGCGTTCCCCTCACTCTATGCATCAATAATCAATCTGATTTTAAATATATCGCTCGGGCCGTCCTAGCCTGGAGACGCAGGGGGGAAGTTCAGCACCGCAGTAAGCGGGGGAAGCATACATACCAAATCGCGGGAAATCAGGGAGCATTTAAATATCATCTCTTGAATCGACATCTCATGAGTCGTGTTGGCAGATTTCGCCAATGGACGTACTATGCCCTCTGGTTTTTCAAGTCGAAGGTAGGCGTCAAGCGGCCCCTGGTCAACACGATGATCATCAACTACGAGTGCAACCTCAGGTGCAAACACTGTAGCATCGTCGCGCACCTGGACGATCTTCCCGAACCCCATTCGATGTCCTACGAGACCGCGGTGAGAGAAATGAAGACCCACTTCGAAGGGGGAACGAGAATCCCCTTCTTCGAGGGCGGGGAGCCGACGATATGGAAGGACGGGAATCTGAGACTGAGGGACCTCATCGCTGCGGGCAAGGACATGGGATACTTCGTCATCGGATACACGACGAACGGCGTCGGGGATATTCCTGAGGAGAGCGACGTGATATCGGTCAGCCTCGATGGCACGAGGGAGATGCACGACGAGATACGAGGAAAGGGCGCCTTCGATGCGCTCATGTCCAATCTGGAGAAGACGAAGCATCCAAACATCTTCGCGAACATGGTCGTCACGAAGATGAACAAGGGGAATGTGAAGGAGACGATTGAGCTCGTCGCCTCGAGCAAGCGCGTCCAGGGCATCATGATCAACTTCCTCACTCCGCCGCCGAACTCAATCGCCTTGAGTCTCGAGGAGAAGAGGGAGGTGGTGGACCTCGCGATCGAGATGAAGGCGCAGGGCTCTCCAATTCTCAACACAGACAAGGCGCTGAAGGAGCTTCTCATTGAGGACTACGAATCAAGATGCCCCTACTGGGTCTCCGCCTTCGTCCTCCCGGACGACTCGAAGTTCTTCGGGTGCCCTCTGAAGGACACGCCCTCGTGCCGGGAGTGCGGGTTCAACGCGGTCCGGGAGTACCGCCTCATCACCTGCGGGAGCGTCGA
>DYTM01000122.1:1042-4582 GCA_020725985.1 Methanomassiliicoccus sp. | reverse complement strand
TACTTTCAGTAATCGGCGAGGTTCTCGAGGAGCCTCGCCTCGCATTCTTCGCCCAATTCCAGTATTCCTGCCCGGGCGTCCTTCGCCGCCCCGGGATTCATGAAGAGGGCGCCTTCCTTCCGAACGATTCCCGATGCCTCGTGCACGTGCCCCGAGAGGACGATCTTAGGTTTGAATCTCTCGACAATGCTCTTCATCGCGGTGCTGCCGACATGCCTCCTCGAAGGGACCAAGTCGTTTATTCCGAACGGAGGAGTGTGGGTGACGAGCACAGCACCCTCTTCCATCAACCCTTTCAGCTTCTCCTCGATCACCTCCTCTTGCATCTCAAACGGGGTGTGGAATATCGTGGGGTTCGATCCGCCCAGACCCACCACGGTCCGTCCGGCTAGTTTCATCTTCCTTTCGTGGAGGGAAGTCGCTTTCTTCTCAATCCACTCAATCACCTCGGGCGGGTCGCAGTTGCCAGGGATGGCATAGGAGGGGGTGTTCAGTCGCTCAAGGAACTTCCCAGCCCACTCCGACGGACCGAACTGAGTGATGTCGCCAAGAACGAGGATTCCGTCCGCCTTGATCTCTGTGCAAACCCTGTTCGCCCAATCGATGACTCTGTCCCTTCCATGAATGTCCGAGATGACAAGGAATCTCATACGAACACTCCTGCCGTTAGGTGTGGAATGATACATTACTCTTTCCCGTCGAGGGCATCCGACTTTCGAGAATCAGACTACTCTGCCACCTATGCGACTCCGAATCCGAAATTCTGAAATACGAGCAGGTAGGAAACGAAGAAACCTGCGAGCGTCCCTCCGTTCAGAAGAGGGAGACCTGCGTGGGGTCTTCCCTTCTGGACGAGGGCCATCAGAGCGACGAAGCCGAGGATTCCTCCGATCATCGATCCGAGTGAGACCAGGAAGTTCGCGCCTGATATTGCGTTGGCCTCTCCCGGCAGAAATACGAATGCGGAGACGACCAGGATTCCCGGAATGACGGCATCTCCCACACCCATCAGCATCGCTTCCCTCTCCTCCTTCTCCACTGCTATCTTCCTCGCCTTCATCTGTTTGAGCGAGAAATCCTTCTTCTTCGGCACCACGAACAATACAGGAAGGTCGAGCGGAAGGATGCCCTCCGCCAGCGTCACCATGTGCTTAGTGCCGTATACAGCGATGGCGTCGTACACCGCAAGCGCAGCTAGGAGGATGATTGCCGGCAAGATCCCCAACGACATTCCCAGGAGGGCCGTCACCCCACAGCCTGCCACGAAGGCGACAAGGTTGATCGTGTACCATTCCGGCCTCACCAGCATGGCTCCAATCAGCGCCGTCGCCATGGTGATCGAGAAGGCGAAGGCGGCGCCGAGATTTGGGGCGAGCAGGTAGACGAGGGGAAGGAGGACGAAGACGAGGGTCAGGGAAATGGCGCCCAGGAAGATCGCTCTGAGAATCTTCCCTCTCCCGTACTTGATCAGTATCAGGAATATAGCTGTGATGACGATCATCAGGAAGACATAGACAAGCGGATTCGCGGGATTGTCCACATCCTCGAAGGCCCTGTAGTCGGACGGGAACAGCGGTACGAGGAGAAGGGCGACGGCCTGGACCGATATGAAAATGAGAGCCATTGCGATGACCGGGGACCTCTCCTTCATCCTCAGTGCCGATGAAACTCGTCCCTAATAACCGTATCTAGCGCGGAATAGGCTGAACGGTTTCACTCTTAACACGCGTTAACTTATTATACTACTCCTTACACTCGGTCAGTGTCAGATGAGTACGCAGAGAGATCATGCAATCGATCAAGGGCCAGGGAGATTTCCCTCGATGTTAGCTAGAGCCAAGGACCTTCCTGACATCTTCGAGGTTGCGAAGGAGGCGGTCAGGGCGAAACTCGGGCTATCAAGGGCAGGCCTCATGCTCGGACTCGCGGACCTTGGAGGGGATGTGCAGTCATTCATCGGAGGCATGTACCCGCTTGCCTCGAACGTGATCGTGATGAACAAGCGGCCACTTGCGAGAATCAAGGGAACTTCTCCGGAGCTGTATGCCCCGTATGCCTTCCACATCCTCCTGCACGAGTACATCCACAGCATCGGTTTCATCGATGAAGCCGAGACGAGGCGGCTCACATACGAAATAAGCGAGAACCTCTTCGGCAGGGATCACCTTGTGACAAAGCTTGCGGAGGACATTTCGCAGTTCCTCCCGCACCTCTCCTATCCCGCCCCGACCCCGATGCCGAAAGAAATACAACTCGAGCTTGTCAAGGGCTTCGACAGGTCCAGCGTGAACTACATACTCTAACGTGCGGAATCCTATCGGGATCGGGAGCACGTCTGCGTAAACCCTCATGAAACAGGATATCGGGAAATACCGGCAGCTCCTTTCAACGGGTCGGGGCCTCGCTTGAGACTGACGCGAAGGCCACGTTCCCTGTTATCTTGTTTATCTTCACCTTCGTCCTGGTCCCTTTCACCGTGCCGGGGACGTAGATGATGAAGCGGTCCACCCTCGCGACGCCATCCCCCTTCTTTCCGATGTCCTCGATCATGACCTCGTACACCCCGCCCTCCTTGAGCCCCTCCTTCTCCTCCACCCTCGCCGCCTTCCTGACGTTGACCGGTCGGTGAGCGCCGCAGGCCTCGCACTCCAGGATGAGGACCCTCCCCTCCTTCACTATGTGCGTGTCCGGCCTTCCGCACTCCGAGCAGAGGACGAAGGTCTCGGTGTAGCTCTGGATCCTCTCTGCGATCTGGGTCGTGGTCAGCTTGGCCTTGAAGATCGCCCTTCGGCTGTCGACGTAGCCCGGAGCGCCAAGCTCTCTTTGAAGGTACTGCAAAAGGTGAGTCGGCTCCCTCCGGAGCGCGTCCACGATATCCCCGAAGTTCTTCACCGTCGTGGCCTTCCCCTCCTGAAACACGTCCGGTTCGGGAACGGAGAATCTCTCGTGCTTCTCGATGGTCTCGGGAAGCTTCTGTTTCGCCCTCGTGAGAAGATCTAGGTAATCGTCAGCAGGCATGTTATCGGGTCTCTCAAACGCCTTCCCCGATATAAAGATTGCTCGTGCGCGTCCAATCTGGACGCCTGCATCGGTGAGAGATCGATGTCATCCGTACTTCTTCTTCAGGGCCGCCTTGACCAGGCCCAGGTGGAAGGGAGACGGGCCGCCGGGCCTCGATTTGAATTCGGGGTGGAATTGAGACGCCACAAAGTAAGGATGCCCTTCGAACTCCCCTATCTCCATCCTCCGGCCGTCTGGGGATCTCCCGGTGAAGTGCCAGCCGCAGGTCTCGAGCTTCTCGATGTACTTCGGATTCACCTCGAACCTGTGCCTGTGCCTCTCCATGATGAGCGTCTTTCCATAGAGTTCGAAAGCCTTCGATCCTTCCTCGACGACCACCGGCTGCGCCCCCAGCCTCATCGTCGCTCCCTTCCTCTTGACCTCCCTCTGCTCAGGAAGCAGGTCAACCACTGGATCGCAGGTCTCCGGATCGAACTCGGTGCTGTGAGCGGTCTCGTACCCCAACACATCCCTCGCTAT
>DYTM01000122.1:0-1032 GCA_020725985.1 Methanomassiliicoccus sp. | reverse complement strand
CTCGATCGTGGCTATCTGGAAGCCCAGGCAAACGCCAAGAAAGGGCGTCTTGCTCTCCCGGGCGTACCTCGCCGCCATTATCTTCCCGAGAATGCCCCTGTCCCCGAAGCCTCCGGGGATCAGGATGCCGTCGGCGCTCATCAGGTCCTCGGGAATCCCGGAATTCTGGGCAACCTTAGAATCGACAAAGACAAGGTCCACCTTCGTCTCCACCTCCGCACCCGCGTGATGGAACGCCTCGTGATGGCTGATGTACGAATCGGCAAGATGGGTGTACTTTCCCACGCAGGCGATCTTCACCGATGTCGTCGGATTGAGCACCCTATTTAGAAGATCCTTCCATTCGGCGAGGTCCTCCGCCTTCGCCTCGATCCTCAGCCGCTTCAGAAGGAACTCGGTGAAGCCCTGCTCCTCGAGAATGAGCGGCACTTCGTAAATCGAACGGGCATCGGGAGCGGAGATGACCGCCTCCAAGGGGACGTCGCAGAAGAGAGAGATCTTCCGCTTGATCGAGTACTCGAGGGGCTGCTTCGCCCTGGCAACGATGACGTCCGGCTGAATTCCTATCGATCTCAGCTCCTTCACAGAGTGCTGCGTCGGCTTCGTCTTCTGCTCCCCCACGGTTCCTAGCACTGGGACGAGCGTGGTGTGCATGAAGATGCAGTTCTCTCCCCTGCCCAGCTCGGTGTTCATCTGCCTCACCGCCTCGAGAAAGGGCATCGACTCGATGTCGCCGACCGTTCCGCCGAGCTCGACGATGCAGACGTCCGCCCCGGACCCCTCAGCAACCGTCCTGATCTGACTCTTGATCTCGTTGGTGATGTGAGGGATGATCTGAACCGTCTTGCCAAGAAACTCGCCCATCCGCTCCTTCTCTATGACCGCCCTGTACACCTTCCCTGTCGTGATGTTGTGATCGCTTGTTAGATTCACGTCCAGGAATCTCTCGTAGTTGCCAAGATCGAGGTCGACTTCCCCGCCGTCGTCGAGCACGAAAACCTCCCCGTGCTCGAAAGGGTTCATCGTCCCCGC
>DYTM01000121.1:4259-4582 GCA_020725985.1 Methanomassiliicoccus sp. | reverse complement strand
CTTCCGACGGCAGATGCCTTCCTCCTCACCGCCTCCTTCTCGCTTATGTCGACCATTCCCTTCATGTTCAGCCCCCCACCCACTCCTCCCCGCCCGCATAGAACTCCTTCTTCCAAAGCGGGACGACCTTCTTCAACTCGTCGATAAGAAACTGTGCGCCGGCGAATGCCTCTTTTCTGTGCCCACTCGACACAACGATGAGCACGATGTTGTCCCCCGGCGACAGCGGACCGATCCTGTGGACGATGATCGCCTCCTCGAGGTCGAATTTCTCCATCGCTCGCTGCCTGAGCGCGGTCAACTCCCTCAAGGCCATTTCTTCG
>DYTM01000121.1:3330-4249 GCA_020725985.1 Methanomassiliicoccus sp. | reverse complement strand
GAGCTCCATCCTTCGTATCTTCTTTCCTTCTTCCTCGCCCCTCACGACGCCGACGAAGGCGACGACGGCGCCAGTGCGCTCGCTCTTCACCTTCCTGAGAACCTCGTCCACGGAGAAGTCGTCCCTCGTTACAAGGATCATAAGGCCTGCACCTCATCCTCCGCTCACGGGGGGAAGGAGCGCCACCTCGTCCCCTTCCTTCAGAACCACGTCCTCCCTGGCGTATTTCTTGTTCACCGATGCGATAATGGGGTCCGTCAGACTTCCAAGTTTCGGATATCTCTTCTTCAGGTCATCGAGCAGGGAAGAGAGCGTCGTGCCATCCTTCATTTCGAGAACGAATTCGTGCTTGCCAACAATCTCGCGGTACGACGCGAAAAGCTTGACCCTTATCTTCAATGACCGACCTCCCAGAGACCTTCTGACAATCCTGAACCAATGTGATAACGATTTCGGTGTGTTTCAAGACAAATCATATCTCATTCTTGCCGCCTTGAGGGCACATCACTTTCCTATGATACTGGGCAAGGAGATTCATAGCCTCAGGCTTGTTGTCAACAGGGAGAACATATACATGAGCGGTGCCATCCTCGGCATGAGAAAAGCCGAGATCGACAGCAACTTCGACGACATAGTGAAGTTCTCGGAGATGGAGAAGTTCCTCGACACCCCGGTCAAGAGGTACTCGAGCGGCATGTACGTGAGGCTCGGGTTCGCAGTGGCTGCTCACCTTCAGCCGGAGATCCTGATCGTGGACGAGGTTCTTGCGGTCGGCGACGCACAGTTCCAGAGGAAGTGTCTCGGGAAGATCCAGGACGTGAGCAAGGGGGGGAGGACAGTCCTCTTCGTCAGCCACAACATGCCTGTAGTGGAGGGGCTTTGCGAGAGGGCCCTCCTCATTGATGACGGTCGGCTCGTC
>DYTM01000121.1:558-3320 GCA_020725985.1 Methanomassiliicoccus sp. | reverse complement strand
ATGTCCGGGGACTCCCACGACGTCATCGCCGAGTACATGCGCCTGCTCTCCCTCTACCGAGGCAACAACCTCGACGACCCCGCGATCCGGAGAAAGGGAAACGGGATGGCCAGGTTCACATGGATTGAGGTACTCGATGAGAAGGATGAGCCGATGGACTCGATCCTGGAAGGGAGGCCGTTCAAGATCTCGCTCAAGCTGAGAGTCGAGTCCTCTCTGGACCTGCAGGATATCAGAATCACCTTCGTAGACAAGATGGGAAGGAGCATCCTCACCACCGGACTCGGCGACTCCCTGGAAATCAGGCGGCTGGATCGGGGGACTTACAGCTTTTCTGTGTTCATCAACCCCAATCCTTTCGTCCGCGGAGGATTCAGTCTCAAGCTCTCCTGTCAAGGGAGGAATTTCCAGGAGTACGACACGATCGACTACGCGTACAATCTCAGCATCACCCCGAACCTGGAGCCGGGGGACGCCCTGAGCAAGAGGGCGGGAGTGGTGAAGATCCCCTTCGAGTGGAGTATGGACAGACACGAATCGTGAGATTAAGGCTTCATCTGCCGTCTGAGGCACTCAAACATCTTCCCCCGGAGACTAGGGGATTTCGATCAGGAAAGATGGCGTGGACAGGGCAAGCGTTCGCCTTGATGATGGGACCCCGGATGCCAGGCTTCAGCGGAAGCTCTCCCCGGTGATCTTCTCGAACATCTCGACGTACATCTCGCTGATCTCCTTGACCTTCTTGTCAGGAAGGGGAGGTATGTTCGGCTCCGGGAGGCCTTTCGCCCTCGCCTCCATGAGCTTCGAATGATATCCGACGTCCCTGTAGTACTATCGGACGGCCTCCTTGCTCAGCTCGACGAACTTGCCAGCGGCGTAGGAATCCTGGTCCCACCACCTGTCCTCGTCCGCCGTGCCGAAGGTGTCGACGACCATGAGCCTCCTCTTCTCGTCGAACGCGAACTCCTTCTTGCCGTCCACATGGATGAGCATGCGCTCATCCGCCTCCGCGCCGATCAGGCTGTCGATCTTCGCGATCGTTTCCTGGACCCTCTCGAACTCCTCCTCCGTCAGCCCGGCGATCTCCATCGCCTCCTCCCGGGTCAGCTCCCTGTCGACCTTCTCCAGCTTCGTCGTCATCTCGAAGCAGGTTCTCGGCAGCCGCTCCCCATACTGCACTTCGTGGTCTGAGGGGAATCCCAGCTCGTCCGGCGACACTCTACCACTCTTAACGCGATCGTAGAGGGAGCCAGCGACGTAGTCCCGGCTGATGAACTCGAGGGGGATGAGGTAATTGGCCAGCTTGCAGGATATCTTGCTGTAGTCGGCGATGACGTTGACCTTCCTCACCCTCATCCTGTTCGGCGGAACGAGCTCCTTGAAGTGAGTGCGAATGCCGTTCTTCTTCAGCAGCTGGAACCAGAATGCAGAGGTCCTGCAGAGCGTCTCTCCCTTGTGCGGTATCTGCGTGGGTATGACCTTGTCGAAAACAGAGATGTTGTCGGTGAACACGAACTCGAGGGTGTTCTCGTCGACCTCGTACACCTGTTTGACCTTACCCACACGGAAGAGTTTCATAGGGTCACCGGCTATTGTAAACGGATATCTGTTCTTATTGTTTTTGGTCCGATTTTCCCTTCCCAGACTGACCTGGGACAGGGAGAAATCTCCGGCAACAGTTTATAACGAAGAGGAGCGTACATGACCTAGAATGGGTCTGAGGGTCAGAGAAATCCAGTCATTGAGCGAGTTCAAGGGGCTTGAGGAGGATTGGAACAGGATCCTGCAGACGAGCGGCGAGGACGACATCTTCACGAGAATGGAGTGGCTGACCTCATGGTGGGAGGTGCTCGGAGGCAGAAGGGAGATGTCCCTCCTCGAAATCTCGGAGGGCGGGAAGACGGTTGGCTTCGCACCCTTGATGATATCCCAGGTCGGCAGGGTCCCCCCTTGGAAGAAGCTCGAGTTCATCGCCTCCGGCCCTTCTGACCGGAGTGCCGTGCTGGCGGAGGACGGGAGGGAGGATGTCCATCGGGCGGCGTGGGACTACGTCTCCTCACTCGAAGGATGGGATGAGATCGAAATCAAGGAGATGAGGGAGGGTTGCCCCACGGCCTCCAACGTTATGAGAGCATTCCCGAATGCTCAGCGGACAGAAGAGGTCTCACCCTTCATCCCGATTTCAGGGTCATACGAGAAGTACCTAGAAACCCTCCCGAGGAAGAACAGGCGAGGCCTGCTGAGATGCTGGAAAAGGATTGCGGAGAAGCACGACGTCGCTTACAAGGCGGTCAAGGTACGAGAAGAGGTCCGCGACAAGTTCCAGTCATTCGTCCGACTGAGCAGGGCGAGGTGGGACCGGCTTGGCAAGGAGAACGTCCTCGACATCCCGGGAATGAGTGAATTCATTGGGAAATCGCTGTCGGCGCTTTCTGAGAAGGGCTTCGTGGTCTTTCACTCTCTTGAAGAGCATGATCAGCCGATCGCGATGATCCTTTCGTTTGAGTACGGCAGACGGCACATGTGCTACCTATCCGGGTTCGATCCTGAGTTCTCGGTCTTCTCCCCAGGCTCCCTTCTTCTATCGAAAGTCCTCGAGACCTCCCACGCGCGGGGACTGAGCGAGGTGGACATGCTGAGGGGCGGCGAGATCTACAAGTATCGGTTCGGAGCGGTGGACCGCATCCAGATGCACATCAATATGACCCGGAGTGGAGGCATCAAGACCGCGTTCAGGTCGATGCGCGAGAAGAGGCTGAAGT
>DYTM01000121.1:0-548 GCA_020725985.1 Methanomassiliicoccus sp. | reverse complement strand
GCCATTCGAAGGAGATCGCTCTTCTTCAGCGACAGGAAAGCCTCGGCATAACCGTCCAGCAGGGAGAGCGCCGCCCGGTAGGAATTGAGCCCCTTCGCCGCCGTGACGAAATCGCATTCCTCTGTCTGGGTTCGGTGAGCCTCGATCGCATCAATCTTCCGGGACATATGGTCGGTGATGTCGACAAGGAGATTCGGAACGAGCGGATTCCAGACCTCATAGAGCAGCGTCTGAACATCTGTGTATGACCTGAGCGCGTCGAGGAAGGCATAGAAAGCAAGAACATGCTCATCGTTGTTTTCGATAGGGGACGGCACCAGAACCGAGTCGGGCGAGGTATGACGGAGTTCCTTCCTGAGAAGTTTGGCAAGCTCGTTCCTCGATGGGAACTCCTCTGAGAGAAATGAATGATCCTTGACGCCGAGGGCGCGGAGGGAGGTCTCGATTTCGCTCAACCTTTCCTCGCGGGTGAAGTCGGGGGAGGACTGGATGGAGAGATAGACTATTCTGACCCGCTTGCCCAATGCCACGAGCCTCGAAATGGTCCC
>DYTM01000120.1:2227-4666 GCA_020725985.1 Methanomassiliicoccus sp. | reverse complement strand
ACAGCTTGAGAGTGATACCTCCAATCGAAAACCGTCACGGATCGTCGGGTTCACATTTGGCCTTCTGCCAACAATTCCACAATATGCTATTCCGAAAGCGAATTGTGAGTCGTGAATTCTCAGTCCATAGGAAGTCTCCTACCTGGGATGTCTGAAGACGCTAACACGAGGGCAGAGAAAAACCTCGCACGTTTCGCGACCCATACCACCATCAATATATTACGGAAGATTGGTACCTTTCCCGTGATAATCACCTACGAGCCGCAAGGCAGAAGAGCTGAAGCCCGATTGGGCGACACTCTCCTGGAGGTCGCCCTGAGAGTTGGGGTCGGCATTCGAACCGATTGTGGCGGCAAAGGCACCTGCGGGAAGTGCAGGGTTGTTGTCAACTCTTCAGACTACCTGAATGATTTATCGCCGTGTGAAAGAGAACATCTTACCAGTCGGGAGGTGTCATCTAAATACAGGCTTGCATGTCAGGCCTCGATAGCTCGTGCTGAGGGCAAGATCATCGTCAACATCCCGCCTGAAAGCAAAGTGGAGGCTCGGAGATTCCAGGTGGCAGGCATTGAAAGACCTGTGGAACTCAAGCCTGCGATTCGCAAGGTTCGCATTGACCTGCGGGAGCCCACCCTGCGGGATCCAATGCCAGATGCTGAGAGACTCCTCGCTGAGTTGAGGAAAAGGTCCCTTCTTTCGGAGGCGGAAATCGACCTTGAGACATTGAGGCAGATGTCCGAGGTAATGAGAGATGCAGGATGGCAAGTCAGCGTCGTCCTCTGGAGGAACGAGAAGATCATTTGCGTTGAACGGAAGGATACTACGGATCGTCTCTATGGATTTGCTGTGGATATTGGCACCTCCAAAATAGTCGGGAATCTGGTTGACCTTCGAAGTGGAGAAACCCTATTCGTGAACGCCGTCGAGAACCCCCAATTGCCTTATGGGGAGGACGTGATGTCCAGGATCGCCTATTCTTCGATAGGAAAGGAAACTCTCGAACAGATGTCATCCCTGGTCCGACAGGCAATCAACAAATTGCTGGAGGAAGCTTGCCTTGAATCGGAGGCCTCAGTCAGACCGGAGGAGGTCTACGAAATGGCGATTGCGGGCAACACTGTGATGCACCACCTCTTCCTGTCCATACCTCCCTTCTATCTTTCTCAAGCACCCTACGTCCCGACCCTGAAGAGACCGATGGACATACCCTCGAGAGAACTTGGGATGAGGGCGAACTCGGGCTCGAATCTGTATGTTCTGCCCGTCATCGCTGGCTTTGTCGGTGCGGATGCGGTCGCTGACATCATTGCCACCGGCATACACAGGACCAGGAAGATGAGCTTGCTCATAGACATCGGCACCAATACTGAGGTGGTGCTAGGCAACAAGGAGGAACTCCTATGTTGTTCCTGCGCCTCTGGTCCGGCCTTCGAAGGGATGCATCTTCGGCACGGAATGAAGGCCGTATCGGGTGCGATCGAGAGAATCGAGATGCCCTCCGGAGGCGATGACGTTGTCTACGAGACGATTGACGGCGAGAAAGCCATTGGGATCTGCGGCTCCGGCATAATTGATGCCATCGCCAGCCTGTTCAATCAGGGAACAATCAACAAACGGGGGTATTTTGTCAATCCAACGAGTGAGAGGTTCATCAGCGGGGACCGAGGCACGGAATTCTTGATCGCCAAGAGAGACTCGACGGCAGGAGGGATGAACCTCACGGTCAGCGAAGAGGACATCCTGGCGATTCTGCTGGCAAAGGCTGCCGTGGCGACAGGCTGCAGAATCCTCATGAAGAGGAAAGGAATCGTCGAAAAGGACATCGATCAGGTGCTCATAGCCGGGGCTTTCGGGAATCATCTGAACATCGCAAACGCCAAGGCGATCGGATTGATTCCTGAGGTCCCCCTGGAGAAGATCGCTCTGGTAGGAAACACCTCCATTTCTGGCGCGAAGATGTGCCTGTTGTCTACCAGGTTGAGGGCCGAGGCCCTTTCCTTGTCGAAGAAGGTGAAGTATGTTGAGCTTGCGGCGGAGCCGGGGTTTGCAAAGGAATTCAGCTACTCTCTCTAAATACCGCACAAGTGACCCGACGTCGTCGGAAGCTTGGGCTTCGGCGTGAGCGGGAAATCCGGGTCATCGCGTCTAGAAGATCTTGTAGAGCGGATGCTGTCTGTTCGGCTTCACTCCGTGCTTCCTCATCGCATACGCTATGATCGCGTCGGTCATGGCACATGAGGGAAAGATCACTTCGGACATCCTTATCGGCCCATAGAGAATGAAATTCGCCCCGACCATTTGCAGAATCGTTGCCGCTCCAGCGCTGTTGATGTTTCTGGCCTGAGGGCCGAACTCCTTAACCCTCTCCCACTCCAAGACTGCGTTGCATGGAGCCGCTCCTACTGGCAGATCGAACTCCTTCTTGATGAGTTGGACCGC
>DYTM01000120.1:0-2217 GCA_020725985.1 Methanomassiliicoccus sp. | reverse complement strand
TGCCGTCAGGCCGATCCCGGGCACATCGATTGACACGGCATCTACAAGGATGTTCTCGACACCCGTTCCCTTGACGATATCGAGGAGACAATCCTGACCAGGCTCCCCCGACAATATCTTCACCCTTCCCAGCGGCCAGGCATTTGAAGGATTGAAGGCCAGGACAATGGCTGACTTCACCCCCGCCTCCCTGATGGCAGACAGCTCCTCCTGCGTCGCGTGGCAGCTGATCGAATTGTATACGACTCGGTCCATCAGACCTATCTCTTTGGCATACCTGAGGCTGGAAATCTTTGCCTCTGCGGACGTACTGTCTATCACGATTGGGGCATCCGTGATTTCCGAGACAAAACTGATGTATTTCTCCATTGCCGCAGGAGTCAGCCCCATCACGTCCACCATATGAGGATTGCCGGTCTTCTCCGACAAAGCGCACTGCTTCTCAATCAGTTCCCTGGCTCTCTTCTTGTCAAAGGTTCCGTTGGCCGAATTCTCCACGGTCTTGTCTCTCTCATAGAATATGCTTCCTATGAGAGTCGTCGCCAATTCTCCTGGTTGGCCCCCGATATCGACGTTCCCTATCCGAAAAACGCTCCGCTTTCCTTCTGAACTCAATAGGCCGTTCATGTAACTGAACCTACTACCTCACTAAAACCACTTAATGATTTCCTCCCAGAGCATTTGCTGCAGAACCATAACTAGCATTGGGTATAGCGTCTTCAATTGCCTTACACTACAATATTGATGAGTTCTCAACAGAATCAAGAGAGAAGTGAAAGGATTCACTCTTCGAAACACTTACAGTGCGATTTCCCTCTTACTTACACGGATTGATATTGTCTGGATAATTGAGGTGCGGGCGTGAGGGGATTTGAACCCCTGACTTGCAGCTTAGGAGGCTGCCGCCATATCCATGCTAGGCCACACGCCCACGGTATCTTTGATGAAGAAAAGGGATTCAGGATAAAAAGATTGCTGACTGGCGAGGCGGTCCCTCGTCCAGTCTCCGAGCGTCGCATCCAGGAGTCTCGCCCTACTGCCCGTCGCCTTCCTTCGGCTTCTCCGCCTCGGGCATTTCCTCGGTCGCGGGCTTCTTCTCTTCCTCTTCCTTCTTCGCGTATTCCTCGACGAACTGGATGAGGTTGACCCCGAGCGCCTCTCTCAGATCAGTCACAACCCTGTATTTGGCGAGAAGCCACTTCTGATCGTACTTGCACACGTCTGGCAGGAGGATCGTCATCTTCTTCCCCTCCACGGTCGGCTTGAATCCTTCGCTCGAGCCGTAGTCCATCTCGAGGATCGCCTTCACCTTCTCCTCCTCTCCCTCCAACTTCGACAGGATCTTGAACCGATATCGCAGCGTCCTCCCGGCGAGCCTCCTGTTGAAGTCCACCCTCACCCTTCCTGTCGTAACGGACGTAATGACGCCCATGCGGTTCTTCATGCTCACTTCCACGCCGCTCTTCGGCTCGATGTTCTGCTTCAGGAACTCCCTCACCGGATGGAGCTCGACGAGCTTCGGGTCCCTCTGCCCGGCGGCTTTCTCCGGAGGGATCGTCACCTCTTTCTCCGCCCCGATCTCGGAGCCAATGATCGCTTCCTCCAAACCCTCGAAAACCCTTCCGCCCCCGACGAGAATCGGGACGGGAGCGTACGTCAGATTCTCGTTGAATATTCCAGCTTCCTTCGCCTTCTCCGCGCTTGTCGTGTCAAAGAGGTCCCCGGTGTCGTCCGTCCAACCATCGAACTCGAGGCGGACGATATCCCCTTTGGAGACCTTGGCGGTGTCATTCGATTCCTTGCTTGACATCAAACTCACCAGTGCTAACCCTCAGTGATATGAACCGGTGTCATCAGTTCGCCGTTCTTATAATTTTTGGTCCGATGCTCTCAGGCGACGCTAGATGGCCGTGAGCGAGTCCACCTTCTTCTTGTCGAGCACCTTCACCAGCTCGATGACGAGCTTGATGCAGTTCTCCACGTCCGCAAGATCGATGACGCCGACGTGGGAGTGGATGTGTCTCGTCGGAACTCCCAGGACCACGCTCGGACACCCGACGTTGCTTATATGGACCGCTCCCGCGTCCGTTCCTCCGCCGGTAATCGTCGTCAGCTGATACGGAATCCTGTGCTTCTCGCAGACGCTGATCGTCAGCTCCTTGAAGGCCTGATTGGGAATCATCGAGGAGTCGAACGCCGTGATGCCGACGCCTTCCC
>DYTM01000119.1:4258-4668 GCA_020725985.1 Methanomassiliicoccus sp. | reverse complement strand
CATCGCCACCCCGACGATCCTTCCCCTCTCGTTCCGAAGCACCTTCCTCGGTATGTTCCTGAGGGACGTGATCTTCTACATTTCACTCGTTCTTCTTCCTGCCCTCGTTGGCCTGATCTTCGCCGCCCCTATCGCCCACTTCTCATTGCTCTCCATCCTTTACGTATTCCTCGCCCTCCTCCTCTCCTTCCTCTTCGGGATTTCGCTCAGCTTCGCCGTGTCGATCGTCTACACTCGTAGCGTCAGGGCGTTCAGCGTCATCGTCGCAGGATTCATCGCCCTCATGATTGGGTACGGGGCGTTCGATTTGTACGGACTCGAGATCATCCTTCCCCCGCTGGGATTCCAGTTCAGCGTTCCTCCCGTTGCGGTGGTCGAGTCCTCCGCCCCTCTCTACCTCCTCACCAGTC
>DYTM01000119.1:0-4248 GCA_020725985.1 Methanomassiliicoccus sp. | reverse complement strand
TCCATCGCCCTCTTCATCCTTGCTGCCTTTCTCCTCGTCAAGGAATCGTATGAGGGGAGAGCGACGAGATTCCAGGAATCCCTGCCGAGGTACTTCCGTAGGCTTGGGTTCGCCAAATCCTATCAGCCGCTGCTTGCGAAGGAGCTAGTGGATATCGTAAGGAGCGGGACGTTCGGCAAGATGGCCTTCTCGTTCATCGCCCCTTTGGTCTTCCTGAGCTTCACCACCTGGTACGTGAACAACGGCCTCGGGATGCCCGTCGGATTCAACACCGTCTTCTACGCGGGCATGGTCGGTTTCTTCGGCGTCCTCCTCTACAGCTGGCTGACGAACGTGGACCTGATGGACTACTACGAAACCGTTCCGGTGACCGTTCCGAAGATCATCAAGACCAAGCTCCTCGCCTTCCTCCTGATTTCGATCTGGATATCGACCTCGTTCGTCATCACAATCGCCTGGATCAACGGGGAGACGAGATGGCTCTGGCTCGCCCTTCCCGTGCTGTACGTGACAGCCATATACATGGTCGTGGCCACGGCATACCTCACCGGCCTCAGCCCGTCCTCCTTCCTCTTCAACCCCGAGATCCTCATCAAGTTCGCCGCAATCTCGATCCTTCCGGACCTTGGCCTCACTATCCTTTCGTTCAGCATCGACTCCTCTCCCCTGTACGCGATCGCGGGCATCCTCCTCGTGTGCGGGGTGCTCCTCCTCTGCACTTTCCTCTTCTACCGGGGGATAGAGAGGAAGTGGGCCGGCACTGGATTCCCCTGACCAGAGGTCTGCAACCCTTTTGTACGCGGAGGTGGATGCCCTACCCATGGAACAAGGGGAGGCGCTGAGGAGGCTCGTCCACCTGATGACGCCGCTCTTCCTCGTCTACTACCTTGTTCCCGACCCCCTGTGGGAGGGAGGGCTGGAGCGGGAGCACGGCCTGGTGCTGATGCTCCTCATCGTCCTCGTCGCCGAGGCGTTGAGGCTCGCCTTCAAGCCCCCGATCATCGGAATGAGGGAGTACGAGAGGGGGCAGATGTGCGCTGCCGCCTGGGCGGCGATCGGAATGACGATCGCCTTCCTCTTCTTCCCGGTCGAGTACTCCGCCCCCGCCCTGATGGGGATGGGGTGGGTCGACCCGGTGATAGGAATCCTGAGGAAGCGGAAGAGCAGCCTATACCCTTGCCTTCCGATCGCGCTCTACCTCGTCATCGCGCTCGCCTCGATGACGATCCTCATCGGCCCCGTCCCTGAGGTCCTGATCGCCAGCATCGTTGCCACGCCCCTGGCAATCGCATCGGAAAGGTACAAAGTCAGGTACGTGGACGACGACTTCCTCATGATCGTCGTGCCTCTGGTCGGGATAGCCGCGGTCTTCGCGGCAACGGGGGCGTTGCACTAGAACGGCTCAGCGGCCGAAGAAGGATTTCTTGGGATACCGCTTCACGCCCTGAACGATGCCCTGGATCGGGCCCTTGTGGCATTCCCGCGCCGCCTCCTCTGTGTCGTGCAGCTTGTCGCAGACGAGGCATTGATACTTCGTCTTCATCCTTCTTCAGAAAAGGGGAAGGAGTTTATAACACATTTGCATGGGTCGAATGGGGAATCCACACGTTCTGGCCTGGTTTGGCAGGGTGCTATCCTTTTATATTTTCACAATTCAATAAGGGACCGTATGAACAGAATCAAGGTCATCAACGAGCCCTCTGAGCTCGTCCCTATGCTGAGGGCAGTTGATACCAGGGTGAAGAGGGAGGTACTCAAGGAGGTGACGCTCGAGTGGCGCACCTCCAAGGAGATTGAGGAGAAGTACGGGCCGGAGGGGAAGGAGGCCCTCAAGTTCTTCGAGAAGATGAAGCTCGTCGAGACGAAGTGGCAGTCCTCGAGCGGATCGCATCCCGAGAAGGCCTATCACACCTACTACACCTCGTTCCACATCAACGCCTCGTGGCCCGTTTACGAGATAAGCGACGTCCTGGCAGCGGCGATGATGCCGGAGGACGAGTTCCAGGACGTCGAGAAGAAGGTCCTTCAGCAGGTCGGCCCCGACGGGCGGTTCGCCGGGGACGTTGCCGAGAACCTCGGCATCACCTCCACCATGCTCAGGAGCCTCGTCAAACGCTCGGTGAAGCTCGACTACCGCGGCCACAGGATCGAGCGCCTGAAGGATTGATCCTCCGGGGGATCGATGAGAGAGATCTGGGTCTTGAGGCTAGGTCACCGTCCCGCGCGGGACAAGAGGGTGACGACACACGTTGCGCTTGCGGCGAGGGCATTCGGGGCGAAAGGCATACTCGTCACAACGAAGGACCCGGAGCTCGAGAGGACCGTGCGGGGCGTCGTGGGCCGGTTCGGAGGGGATTTCGAGATCCGCACTGGTGTCGAGAAGTGGAAGGAATTCATGAGGCAGTTCGACGGGGAGGTCGTCCACCTGACGATGTACGGTATTCATGTCGACGATGCGATTTCAAGGATGTCCTCGGAGAAGGTTCTGGTGGTGGTCGGAGCGGATAAAGTGCCGCCGGAGGCGTATCAGCTCGCCACTTTCAACGTGGCAGTCGGGAACCAGCCCCACTCCGAGGTCGCCGCGCTCGCAGTCTTCCTGGACCGGCTGGCCGGGGGGGGGGGGCTGAGGAAGGAGTTCCGGGGCCGGGTGAGAATCCTGCCATGCGAGAGGGGGAAGAGGGTTGAGGACGATTCCGAGTGAGGAGGAGTGCCTCCGGATCCTGAGGGAGGAGGGCATTAGGCCTGCGGTAGTAAGGCATGCCTGCATTGTCAAGGAGGTGGCGGTGAGGATCGCCGAGCGGTGCGGGGCGGACCTGGAGCTGGTGAGGGCGGGGGGGCTCCTTCACGACCTCGGGAGGTCGAGGACCCACGGGGTCGATCATGCCATCGAGGGCGTGAGGATCGCCAAGGAAAGGAACTTGTCTCCGAAGATCGTGAAGATCATACAACGGCATCTGGGCGGACAATCTCGTAGGGGACAGAGAGGTGCGGACCCTGGAGGGGGCGGCGAAGGACTTCCAGTTCCGCAGGTTCCCGGAGGCGGCGAGAAGGATGAGGGCGATGCATGCCGAGCTTTCCCAATTATGCGGTGAGGATATCGACGAACTGCTCCTTCCACTGCGCCGGAGGGTCAGACTCACTGGACCCTGTGCCGGGGGTGCTTCCCGATGAGGAACTCGTCCCTCAGCTTATGGTAGTCCTCGGCGTTCTTCGCGGCCCTCGCCCTGATCGTCGGATCGTTCTCCTTCACCACCTTTCCCGGCACGCCGAGCACCAGGGATCGCGGAGGTATGTTCGTTCCGGAGGTGATCAGTGCCCCAGCAGCGATGATGCAGTCCTCCCCTATCACTGCGCCATTGAGTATCGTCGAGTGCATTCCGATGATGCAGTGATCCCCGATCGTCGCGCCGTGTATGACAGCGCCGTGCCCGATCGACACATTCTTCCCGATGATGTTCGGAAAGTCGGCGTTTCCGTGAATCGCCACGTGCTCCTGAACGTTGGAACCTTCGCCGATTTCGATCCTGTTCAAGTCGCCTCTGAGAACAGCGCAAGGCCAGATGCTCGCTCCTTCCTCGATCGTCACGTCCCCTATGATGATCGATGCCGGATCGACGTAGACCCCGGCTTTTATCGTGATGCTCATGCGTGGTGGAAGGGAGGAAGCAGACAAAAAGCTTGTTCTTCGAGGCTCAGAGCTTGGCCGGAGTTCTCTTCGTTGTCACTCTCTTTGGGAAGTACTTCAAGAGAACGATATCGCCCACCGCCTGGATCCAGCGGAAGGGGATGTTGATTGCCTTCGAGTCCTCGACGAGGAGCGGGTTGGTCTCGCTGATGAAGAGGCCGTCGACGCACTTCTTCTCCAACTCGATGACGAGGTTGTTCACATTTCCTACGAATATCCCATTAGGCGTATACACCTGCAGTCCGATGAGCTCAGAAGCTTCCTCCAACATCAGGCCATCCCGCGTGGATATTGTTATCGGCTCTTAAAAAGCCTTCGGATTTCGAGATACTGATGGAAGGGCATGGAACGGTCTCTTGAAAGGAGGGAATCAGGGCGCCGACTGCCTGACCTTTCCCGGCGGGAGGACCCGGATGGGGCTAGGGAAAAGGTATTTAGGAAGGGAGTGATGTTACGGTTATGTCTTAATTGCACACAACCGATTAGGTGATTAGTAGATGGACGAATTGGAAGAGATACGGAAGAGGAAGATGGAGCAGATGATGAGTGAGGGCGGGAAGAGC
>DYTM01000118.1:3780-4680 GCA_020725985.1 Methanomassiliicoccus sp. | reverse complement strand
AAGGCTGGGCTACATCCGGAACAAGTGGTCTGCTTCTGCACCGGGACGCGGGCGGAGGAGGTCGCCGCAGCGATCGTCCTCGGAGCCTCCTCCCCTGAGGAGATCTCCAGGACAGTGGGTGCGAGGACGGGATGCAAGGTAGAGTGCATCCAGCCGATCCTCCGTCTGCTCGTTGCGGCCGGGAAAGAGCTGAAGCCGGTCAAGGGAGGATGGCAGTGGTACGGCCTCACACCGACCATATGGGACATTCCCGAGGCGGTCGTGGACAAGTACTCATCGAGGGGCTTCTACTTCCGGGAGGACCGGAACCTTTTCAAGAAACTGCTTGAAGCGGAAAAGAAGGGGGGTGGCTAGCGTGTCAGGTGAGTTCCATTCCGCCGTTCGCCCGCTCCCTCCCAAGCCGTCAAGGTACGGTCCAGATCCCCTAAGGATAGCAGCTAGGGCGGCGGATCTGAAGGGCATGGTCTCGCTCGATGTGAGGGACCTCTTCCCCGGTTTCCCGAGATCGATCTTTCCCTCCGCCGAAGGGATCAGAGCCGTCAGGGAGGCGACCGAGCGGTCCCTGGACTCGGTCGACATGTCGATGATCAAGCCGGGGGATTCGGTCAACGTCCTCGGCTCCCACCATGGGTTCACGATTCTCGGGGGAGAACCATACGCCGAGATGCTGAAGGCGACGAGAGACGTCGTCGCCGAGAGGACTGGCGCCGAGGACATCCGGCTCAGGGCGGGCGTGGGCCTGAGGTTCAGGGAATCGGACGAATACATCGAGAGATTCGGATTGGATGAGCACTTCAACGGGAAGGCAAAGGGGGTCGCGCCGATCGACGAAGGCATCGCCATCGAGACGGAAATCGGCACTCTGTACGGCAGCAAGAAGTGCTACGACGCCGACTGGAT
>DYTM01000118.1:0-3770 GCA_020725985.1 Methanomassiliicoccus sp. | reverse complement strand
CACGCTCACAACAGCGATGTCAGGGAAATCCATTTCCACAGGCACGTCGACAGGGCGGTGAAGCCCTTCGGCATGTCCTATGCGAGGCTTGAGACCCGTTCGACTTACCACCACAATCTGGGACCGAGGGGGGCGAACTTCGCCGCGAGGGCCATTTTCAATTCCGACTTCGTCCAGAAGAAGTGGACCTTCGCCACCTTCCTGAAACCTACCCCCGCCGGCGTCGCCGGGGTGGATGCTGACAACGACCTCTTTGCGCTGGATCAGAGGCTGGCAGTGGACAACTTCCGCTACTACGGCAAGATACTGACGCTCCTGGGGAAGATCAAAGAGTGCATCGCAATACTAGATTTCCAAGCCCCGGTGCCTTATGTCTTTTCCGCAGGAATGATCTTCGCCAACTTCTCCGCTTCGAGCGTGGACATCTTCGACCTGGACCATCCGCTCCCGGGATACACATGGTACACCGAATCCTTCCACGGTAGGGACGAGAAGCCGATCATCGCCGATGTGGCCCCGATGAATCCCGCGATCAAGGCGCTCGTGATCAACTACGCCTGGGGAGGCTATCCGAGTGTGTTCTGGGCGAAGAAGATCCCCACGATCGTCGTCGGGGAGTGGCAGGCGGAGGTCTTCAGGAGAGACCCGCAGAACGTCGAGTTCATGAAGCACGCCCTCGTCGCCGACGATCTTGAGACGGCGATCGAGATGGCGACGAGAATCACCGGGACAGACAAGATCATTGGGTTCGATGGAGCCCCGGGGGCGATCAACCTGAGCAGCCCCCTCGCCTCCGACCTCGTTCGGAAGGCGCCGAAAGTGGACGACGAGGTGGAAGAGAAGCTTCTGCCGAAGTGGTGCCGGCAGAGGGGGATAGCCGTTGGGGAGGCCGCGGGCGTCGGCGCGAAGTGAGCCGTCCGAAGACATCAGGGACGCGATCTTCCGGACCGCCCCCGATCGAAGGTTCACCGCAAGGTTGTGGTCTCGCGAAGCGGGGGTTGTCGCCGGGATTGGGCGGATGAAGAAGGCGGCGGAGGAAATCGGGCTGACGATCAGAACCGGTCTAAGGGACGGCGATCGGATCGAGGCGGGCGGGACCATTGCTGAAATCGAAGGCACCCCTAAGCAAATCTCACTTGCCGAGGACAGCCTCATAGGATCCATCGCCAAGACCTCAGGGATCGCCACGGCCGCCAGGAAGGCGGTCGAGCTCGCCGGGGAAAGGACGCTCGTGGTGTCGGGGGGCTGGAAGAAGATGCCTCTCCAGATCAAAGAGGAGATTAGGGAGGCGCTCCGTGCGGGAGGGGCGGGGCAGAGGATATGCAACGAGCCATTCGTCTATCTTGACAAGAATTCCGTCCGGATATTCGGGGGAGTGGGGCAGGCCCTTCGAGCAGTCCGAAACATGAGGGGAAGGATCAAGGTGGTGCAGATAAGGGGCGAGACAGCCGAGATCGGAGTCGAGGCTGTCGAGGCAGCGTGGTCCGGCGCCGGGATAGTCATGGTCGATTCCGGAAGGAAGGAGGACGCCGCCAGGGCGTCGGTGGCGCTGGAAGAAGAGGGGCTGAGGGAGGGGGTCAAGATCGCCTTCGGAGGGTCGGTCCGGGTCGAGGACATTCCTCAGCTCGCCGTGATCGATGTGGACATTCTCGACATCGGGCGCGCGCTGATCGACGCTCCGATGCTCGACGTGCGATTGGACGTGAGTTGATGCGGAGATGAAGGTCAATCTTCTCGGCAAGACCGAGCTGTGGGTCAAGGATATCGGCCTGAAGGAGGCGGACCTCAATCAGGTCGCTGCCGCGGTCTCCCAGACGCTCGGGCTGAGAAGGGAGGAGGTTTTCGTCACCGATGCCTCCGACGACCATTTGACTCTCGACATCCTGCGGACGGAGATGGAAGCGGAGACGGTATACGGGAAGAAGAGTGAGCTTCTTCAGGTCCTGTCCCAAATTCCTGGGGTGACCGTGTCGGCGGAGACGAGCATTCATTCCGAGGGCATCCTGGCCTTCGTCAATCTCGAGCCGGAGGTGGCGCGGCAGGTACTGTCGAGGTCGGAGGAGATGGTTTCCGAGATCTCGGACAGGGTCCGAAGGAGGTGCATGGTCTTCCCCACCGGGGGTGAGGTGAAGAGGGGGCTGATCAAGGACACAAACTCCCCTTTCATCAAGTCTCGATTGGAGACCGAAGGCTACGCCGTCGAGATCGGGCCGGTGCTCGACGACGATCAGGACGCTATCTCCAGAGCGATCGAGGCGGCGGGCTCGGGGCACGGTCTGATCATCACCACTGGAGGGGTCGGGGCGGAATCGAAGGACCGAACCGTGGAAGCTTTGACCGCTCTCGATCCTGATGCGCCGGCACCGTACATCACCAAGTACCACAAGGGAACCGGAAGGCACGAGAAGGAAGGGGTCAGAATCGCCGTCGGCTCAATCGGGAAGACGCTCATCGTCACGCTGCCCGGACCGAATGACGAGGTGAGGATCTCAATGGAAGTCCTCGTCTCCGGACTCAAGAGAGGGGAAGGGAAAGCGATCCTGGCCGAGAGCATCGCCGGGGCGTTGAGAGAGAAGTACCTTCGCCACCGGCCACACGAGGTCGGTCACCGATAGTAAGTTCGGCGGCGATCACCTGTCATGATAGCGGACCTGAGCGTATCGGAATCCCCGGGCGCCCCTCTCTTCCTGCTCCTTCAACCATTTCTCCATGCCGATCTTCCTCATTCTCAGTCCGTCCGGGATCAAGAGGGGATACCTCTCTCCCAGTCCCTTGACATGTTCGCAGGGGTAGCTCTCGCAGAATGGGCATGCGACGACGCCCTTCTTGACCGCGCATATCCTCATCGGGCAGTCGGGTGGGCCGCCCCGGCCGTCCCTGCAAGAGCACTCGAATGAAGCGAGATTCTGGAGGAACTGCCAGAACGGAGGGAACGTGTCCTTCATTTCAGGGACGTACATGTAGAAATCATCGAAACCCTCGTCATGCAGTATCTGAATGAGCTTTCCCGCCTTGTCCGGCAGCTCGGTCCTCTGCGCGCAAAGATCGCAGTGAAGGCCACAGTAGGTCACGAGTTTGAGGTCGACCTCGCCTTCCATGGGATGGTATTCCCCGAGGCGATAAAGTGCTTTTCGCCCCTGTCATTCCAAACTTGCTCGTCCGGAACGGCGATCCAGACATTGATGGATGTGTCGCAGGCCCGCTTGAAAGGGGACCATGACTTCGAAGTCAACGAGGAAAGCATATTGAAATACTAACGCCGAGAATTGGTGAGTCCGATAAGCATGGACAAAAGCTCCATTATCATGACGAGCCTTATGGTGGCAGCCATACTCGTCGCGTCCGGGCTTGCCTACAGCATAGTCAACTCAGACATCGACGATACTGATGAGATTCTGCCAGCCTTCTCGAGCTACAACGAGTTGACCCGTTTCTTCGACCGTGTCCATCAGGGCGCGAGGAATGCGAACCCCTTCACTTCTGATCTCGCTCTCGGTGCGGCCGAGGGCCAGCAGGACGGCGTACCCTACTCGACGACCAATGTTCGGGTGGAAGGGATAGACGAGGCGGACATCGTCAAGACCGACGGCCAGTATATCTATGTCGCTTCATACGACCGGGTCTCGATAGTCAAGGCCTATCCGCCTGCGGAGATGGGTAACGTCTCGACGATATGGGCGGAGGGCCTGCTCGGCTACGAGGCTGAAAATACGAGCGTCTGGATCAGTGGCATCTACATCCTCCCAGGCAAGATCATCGTCATCGGCCAG
>DYTM01000117.1 GCA_020725985.1 Methanomassiliicoccus sp. | reverse complement strand
TCAGGGACCAGTTGAAGAGGGTGTGGCCGAAGATCGTCGAGAAGACTGCAAGGGAGGCGAAGATTGCCATCTCCTCCCAGGGATAGGGCCACAGGGGGACGGCGGCGGCGATGCACCAGATGAAAAGGAACAAAGTGCAGGAAGCGTACACGACGAAGACGTAGGTTATGAGGCTGATCCGCTGCCTCAGGAGTCGACCTGCGAGAATGTAGATGGCGGCCATCACCATCCCCAGCAACGCCAAAGCATTCCCTAACGGGTCGCCTCCGTCGACGGTACTGTACGAAATCGCCACCACCCCCGCGAATCCGACAAGAATGCCGACGAGGGACAGCCGGGACGATTCCCTCAGAATGAAGTATGAAACGATGCCGACGATGAGGGGGTGAGAGGTGACCAAGAGCACCGCGCTTGCGATTGTGGTCAGCTTCACCGAGGTGATGAAGGCGAAGAAGTGGATCGCCAGGACGGCGCCCACTCCGACCAATAATGCCGTCTGCTGTCTTCCGAGGGATTTCAGCTCGGATCGGGACGACACCAGGGCGAACGGAAGAAGGATCAACGAGGCGATCGCCATCCGATAGGCGGCGATGGCGAGAGGAGAGGCGTCGCTCCATCTTATGAAGATTGAGGCGAACGACACGCCGACGATGCCGATCGCGATCCCGGCGTACGGGCCCCACCTCCCTTGCTTCTCAACCTCGATCGAACCGATGCCCCCTCAGTAGATAAGGATGCTCTTGACGCCCCTGCACGTCCTTATCGCGGGAATGAGTCCGGGCGGGACCGGGCTCTCGGTGATGACATGCAGTCTCGGCTCCTCCGAGAGTTCCGGATCGTCCACGATCGCCTGCCGTATGCTTATGCCGGCGTTGGCGATCACCCCCGCCACATCAGCCAGTATCCCGGGCATCTGAGCGTCCACCGGGATGATCTCGATCGCACTCCACCCCATGATCGGCGCCACATCATTGAGGAGGGCGGTCGGTCTCAGACGGGAGAAGACCTGGTTGAGCTCGTCGCTTGCCTCGATCGTCTCGATGGCCGATCTAACGATCCTTCTATCCACGCCAGCAGCCCGGGCGACCGCGGTATCGGCGAGCTCCACCTCTCCGCAATAGACCGAGCCCCCGCTCACTTTCAGCCCATACTCCAGAAGAAGCTTCGCTACCCTCCCCTGGGAGGGATATCGACCGAAGTGCTTCGACAGTGATCCCCACATAGTTAGTTCGGAGGGGCCCCGAGGGTTATTATTTTTTCCCACAATCGATGAATGATGAACAAATGGGGACGTCGATGAACTCGACCGTGCCGCGGCAGGAAGACCGGCCTAAGGCACAGACACCTGCGTGCTGGCGTGAATGTGTTGACAGCCCTCCAGAGCGAGACGAGATGTGTCGATTTAACGAGGCCAGTATTCTTGCCGGAGATCGCGTCCCGCCCCAGAAGGGAAAGGATTATAAGCGTGCTATTCATTGTCACGCAACACCTGAGGTGGTAAGATGCTTGGCAAGAGCATCCGAATGGAGCGGATAATGGACAGGAATACCGGCCGGGCGGTCATCGTGCCAATGGACCACGGCATATCGCTCGGGCCGGTCGAGGGCCTAGTGGACATGAAGAAGACTATCGACATGATCTCCCAAGGGGGAGCGACCGGAGTGGTGCTGCACAAGGGGATCGTCCAGTATGGCCACAGGTCGTTCGGGCATGACATAGGCCTCATCGTTCACCTCTCGGCAAGCACGAGCCTCGGCTCCGACCCCAACGACAAGGTCATCGTCACCACCGTCGAGGAGGCAATCAAGATGGGGGCGGACGCCGTCTCCATCCATGTCAACATAGGATCGAACACCGAGACCGAGATGCTGCGGGATTTCGGGGAGGTGGAAAGGATATGCCACGAATGGGGAATGCCCCTCCTCGTCATGATCTATCCAAGGGGTAAGAACATCAAGGACTCGTTCGACGTCGACCTCGTCAAGCACTGTGCGCGGGTGGGGGCAGAGCTGGGGGCGGACGTCATAAAGACGAACTACACCGGAGACATCGACTCCTTCAAGGAGGTGGTTAAGGGCGCATTGGCTCCGGTCGTTATCGCGGGCGGCCCCAAGATGGACTCGGACGAGCGATTGCTTCAAATGGTCAAGGACTCCATAGAGGCTGGCGGAAAGGGAGTCTCGATCGGGAGGAACGTCTTTCAGCACAGGAACGTCGTTGGGATAACCAAAGCCATGGCGGCGGTCGTTCTCCACGACGCCACCGTCGAGGAAGCCCTGGACATATTGAAGTGATCCGATGCCAGTCGAGAAGAAGGGAATGATCGCATGGGTCAGCTCGACCTCCCCCTCTTCGTACGAGGAGAGAAAGAGGACCGTGGCCTCGGCCCTCGAGAGCGGCTACGCGGATATCGTCATCCGGGAGGAGGACGGCGAGTTGCGGAGGCTCGGGCGCTTCGACGCCGTCACTCTGAAGGGGAGCGATCTCGTCATCGACGGGAAGGTCGCGGGGAAGCTCGTTGAGGTGAGGAGCGCGGAGGACCTCCGAAGGGCCTCAGATCTAAAGGGCAAGGTCGAGTTCGTGGCCATATCCGCGAAAGACTGGAAGGTCATCCCCCTCGAGAACCTGATCGCCGAGTTCCAGGGATCCGGGACGAGGATACTGGCCGTCGCGACATCCCCTGACGAGGCGAAGCTGTTCTCCGAGACCCTGGAGGTGGGGGTGGACGGCGTCGTCATGGAGCCGCAATCGCCTGCGGCCCTCCGGGATTTTCACTTGGTGCTTTCGCGGACCCTGCCATCCATCCAGCTCACGCCGGCACCGGTCAGCCGGATCGTCTCCCTCTCCCTGGGAGACAGGGTCTGCGTCGACACGTGCTCGATGCTGAGGGTGGGGGAGGGAATGCTCGTCGGCTCGCAGTCCGCCTGCCTATTCCTCGTCCAATCGGAGAGCGTGGAGAGCGAATACGTCGCATCCAGACCGTTCCGGGTCAATGCCGGCGCGGTCCATGCCTACGTCCTCGGCCCGGACGGAAAGACGAGATACCTGTCCGAGGTGAGAAGCGGGGACGAGCTCCTCGCGGTCGACATGCAGGGGAACTGCAGGAGCGTCGTCGTCGGGAGGTCGAAGATCGAGCGACGGCCCCTTCTCCTGGTCGAGGTCGAGCTTGACGGTCGACGATACACCACAATACTGCAGAACGCCGAGACGATCCGCCTCTGCACACCCGAGGGGTCGGTCTCGGTGTCCGACCTCAGGAAGGGACAGAAGGTCCTGGTAAGACTTGAAGAAGGGGGCAGACATTTCGGTCATTCCATAAGCGAAACGATAGTGGAGAGATGATGAGGATCTGTGTCTCGATTGCCGAGAGTAGCCTTGAGGGGGCTATCGCGTGCGCCAAGAGCGCAGCTGAGAGATCCCCGGACCTCCTGGAGATACGGTTCGATCACATCGATCCCCTTCCGAACGACCTGAGCGGTTTCAAGGATATCGCGGTGCCGATGATCGCGACGCTCAGATCGGCAGCGGAGGGCGGGAGATACACAGGCCCGGATGAAGCGAAGCTCGCGTTCCTGAAGAGAGCGATCGGAGCCGGGTTCAAGGTGATCGATCTCGAGTCCGGATCCCCCCTTCTCGCCAGGGCGGGAAGGGAACTCAAGGGCGCCGAGATCATCTGCTCGACCCACAACTTCGACTTCACCCCAGATGCCTCGACCATCATCGAGACGCTCGTGGGGAACGCGGCGAAGGGGGACGTGGCGAAGGGGGCGTTCAAGGTAAACTCCGTCAGAGACCTCCTCGCCCTGGTAGATGCGGCGAAGGGTTTCTCTTCCACGGAGAAGGAGTTCGTCCTCATAGGAATGGGGGAGCTCGGGGAGCTAACGAGAATCTGCACGAAGAGAATGGGATCGATCTTCTCCTACGCCTCGATGGGGAAGGGGAGGGAGGCAGCGCCCGGTCAATTGGACATTGACACGATGAAGAGCCTCGGAGACGACCCGCTCGTGACCGGGATAACAGGATCCCCACTTGGCCACTCCGCCTCCCCGTCGATGCACAACGCCGCGTTCCGCGCGCTCGGCATCGGAGGCAGGTACCTCTCCCTCCCGGCCGAGGAGGAGGAACTCGAGGACCTGCTGAACTTGGTGGTCGATCTTGACATGAGAGGTATCAACGTCACCATTCCCCACAAGGAGAGCGTGATCCCTTACCTCGACTCCCTCGACGAGACCTCTTCGAGGACGAAGGCCGTGAACACCATCCTGAACAAGGACGGCGTCCTCACTGGATTCAACACCGACCTGCACGGAATCATGATGACTTTCCAGGAGGCTGGGATGGTAGTGGCGGGAAAGAAAGCTCTCGTCATCGGCGCCGGAGGCGCTGCCAGGGCGTGCTGCTCATTCCTCCTCGACGGGGGTGCGAAGGTGTCCATCACGAACCGGACTCGATCAAGAGCAGATGCGCTAGCGAGGGATTTCCGGGTCGAGGTCATCGAGAAGAAGGAGGCGGAGGGCGCGTCATTCGACATCATCATCAACTGCACGCCTCTCGGGATGAGAGGTTTTCCTGAGGGCATTCCCCTCTCCCCCGAGGCATTCCACGAGAACCAGTTCGTCCTCGACACGATATACAATCCCCCGCTCACCCGCTTCCTCGAAGAGGCCGGCAGAAGAGGTGCCGTCACCGCATCCGGTCGGGATATGCTGGTGAAT
>DYTM01000116.1 GCA_020725985.1 Methanomassiliicoccus sp. | reverse complement strand
ATCATGCCCGAAAGAAGGGCCCCCAGGACCGATCGTGGGGATCTGAAGAAGACCTCCGGAATCCGCTTTGATCCAGACTTCCAGTTCGCGTCGATTCCAAAGACTCTCGATATGTAGTCGTTGAGTTCCTTCCGGTTCACCCTGATCTGATAGGTTACTTCATCATACTCTCGGCCATCAGATTTGAGAACGGACTCCATCTGGCCCTCGATCGTGGCATCGTATCCGAAGGCATTCCGGAGGCAGGATCGCACTCTCTCGATCACCTCCTCAGATGCTGAGAAGAAGCAGAATCGACCGTTGTACTCTTCGTACCATCCCTCCGAAAGGAACTGGCCGATGAGATAGGCGATGTTCTCATCGAGCTTGATCTGGCGCTCCTCCCAAGGAGGCAGATCCACACAGGGCAGATCGGGGTATGTGCAGCGGATGACGAGGTTATCTCCCTCCTTGAGGTCCTTCGCCATCCTCCACTCGTACTTCATATCGGAGGTGAGTATCTTCAAAGGCTGAGACGGGGTCGCGGTGATCGACATCCCACTCTCCACCGCGATCTCCACCAGCTCCCTTTCCGGCATCTCGTAGAGCTCCGTGACCCTACATCGGCCTGCCTGCGTGTGGACGAGTTCCCCCTTCTGAACGTCCTCGATACCGATCAGGCCCCGTTCGGTGAGAACGCGGGTCCCCGCCACGAAGCACTCTCCGACGACCCTCGCGCTCTTCTTGTGGGGCTTGTTCGGAGCGAGCCCCATATCATACATCGCGTAGAGAATTCGACGGTGGACCGGCTTGAGCCCGTCCCTCACGTCCGGAAGGGCACGGCCGACGATGACGCTCATCGCATAGTCGATGTACGACTTCTTCATCTCGGCCTCTATAGGCCGCTGGATGACCCTTGTCTGCTTCTCGTCCATGAAACCACCTACACGTCCAGGTTCTCGACTTCCTTGGCGTGCGTGCTGATGAAGTCCTTCCGGGGCATGACGGCGTCGCCCATGAGGACGCTGAAGAGCTGGGCCGCCCTCACCGCGTCCTCGACAGTAACGACCTTCATCACCCTCGTCTCAGGGTTCATCGTCGTCTCCCAGAGCTGATGGGGGTTCATCTCCCCCAGGCCCTTGTACCTCTGGATCGTCGCTCCTTTGCCAAGCAACTCGACCGCGCTCGCCCTCTCCTTCTCGGTGTAGGCGTAGACCTCGTTATTCCCCTTCGAAACCTTGTAGAGCGGGGGCTGGGCGATGTAGACGTAGCCAGTATCGATGAGAGGCCTCATGTAGCGGAAGAAGAGGGTGAGGAGGAGCGTTCGGATATGCGCTCCATCCACGTCCGCGTCGGTCATGATGATGATCCTGTGATAGCGAGCCTTGCTGAGATCGAAGTCCTCCTTGATCCCCGTGCCTAGGGCGGTGATGAGATTCCTCACCTCCGCGTTCTTCAGGATCTTGTCCATCCTCGCCTTCTCGACGTTGAGGATCTTGCCTCGGAGTGGAAGGATAGCCTGGAAGTCACGGTTGCGACCCTGCTTTGCGCTCCCACCGGCACTGTCCCCTTCCACGAGGTACAGCTCCGACTTCGCCGGATCCTTCTCGGTGCAGTCCGCAAGCTTGCCTGGCAGGCTCGCGCTCTCGAGGAATCCCTTCCTCCGGGTGAGCTCCCTCGCCTTCCTCGCAGCCTCCCTCGCCTGGGCGGCGAGAATCGCCCTGCGGATGCACGCCTCCGCCACCCTCGGATTCTCGTCGAGGAATTGCGACAGCTTCTCGTAGACAGTTGAATCAACAATCCCCCGGACCTCGCTGTTCCCGAGCTTCGTCTTCGTCTGCCCTTCGAACTGCGGCTCGGAGATCTTGACGCTGAGAATCGCCGTCAAGCCTTCCCGAACATCGTCCCCGCTCAGGCTCTCCTCGCTCTCCCTCAGGAAGCTGTTCTTCCTGGCATAGTCGTTCATCGTCCTGGTGAGGGCGGTCCTGAACCCTATCAGATGCGTTCCGCCTTCGATGGTGTTGATGTTGTTGACGAAGGTGTGAATGTTCTCGGCGTACGAGTCGGTATACTGGAGCGCGGCCTCGATAAGGACGTTGTCCCTCTCCCCGCTGATGTAAATCGGCCGCTCGTGCAGCACGGTCTTGGTCTTGTTTATGTGCTGGACGAACTCGATGATCCCGCCCTCGTAGTGGAACTTCTCCTCCCTTCCGGACCTCTGGTCCCTGAACATGATGACGACGTTCTTGTTCAGGAAGGCGAGGTCCATGAGCCTACTGGACAGTATGTCGGCGTCGAAGTTGACGTCCTCAAATATCTGGGAATCGGGCTTGAATGTGATCGTCGTGCCGGTCCCGCTGCTTTCCCCGACGACGTGCAAGTGCTCGACTATGACGCCTCTTTCAAACCGGGCCCTCTGTTCCTTTCCCTCCCTCCGCACCCTCACCTCGAGCCACTCGGAGAGGCTGTTGACGACCGAAAGCCCGACGCCATGAAGGCCTCCAGACACCTTGTAGCTCTTCCTATCGAACTTTCCACCGGCGTGGAGGGTTGTCATTACGATCTCGACCGCCGGTCTGTCGTACTTCGGAAGTATCCCGGTGGGAATGCCCCTGCCATCATCGTCGACAGTCACGCTTCCGTCCGCGCTAACGGTCACTTCAATCTTGCCGCAGAATCCGACCATCGCCTCGTCGATGCTGTTGTCCACCACCTCGAACACGAGATGATGAAGACCCCTGCTGTCCGTGCTCCCGACGTACATCCCGGGACGCTTCCGAACCGCCTGGAGGCCCTCGAGAACCTGAATCTTGTCCGCATCGTAGCTTGCGTCTTCCATCCTGATCCAACCTTCGGATCTCGGCCTGCAGATTGGGGTCTAGCAGGTCAAGTCGTGACATTCAATTCATCAAGGGATGCTCAACTATCCCATCCCCTTTTCTGACGGTTTTTCCTAATGCAATCTTACTATTAATAGTCTTCGAGTATCTGGATATTTAAGCAATATCTGCTGAAAAAGCGACCTTATCGGGGCCATTTCCCGGCGCTCGGAGGAGACCCGTTTCATGTCAACAGGAATCGTCGCGCGAGCGGCTCTCGTAGGGCGAAGTAGCTGGAGAGCGCAAACGATAATAGGCGGAAGTAAGTTAGTCCTGAGGATGGCGATTGTGAAAGACGCGAAACTGGGCCTGAGTGACTTGGTAAGAGGCGTGGCCCAGAAGGAAGGAGTCGATCCAGAGTTCGTGAGGAAGGGGGTTGCGAATGGGAGGATCGTCATTCCCTCGAACCCGGTCCACTCCCCCGATCCCTGCGGGATAGGGGAGGGATTGAGCGTGAAGGTCAACGTGAACATCGGGACCTCCCGGGACATCCAGAAGATAGAGGAGGAGCTCGAGAAGGCAAGGATCGCCGTCAGGTACGGCGCGGACACGATCATGGACCTCTCAACCGGCGGAGACATCGATCTCGTCAGGAAGAAGATCATCGAAACGGTCAGGGTCCCGGTCGGCACGGTGCCTATCTATCAAACTGGATTGAAGGCCGCAAGGGAGAGCGCGGTCGTCGACATGGACGAGGACGACATCTTCAACGGCATAGTGAAGCACGCGAAGGACGGCGTGGATTTCATGACCGTCCACTGCGGCATCACCGAGGAGAGCGTCGAGTACCTCAAGAAGTCCAAGAGGGTGACGGACGTCGTTTCGCGCGGAGGCTCCTTCCTCGTGGCATGGATACTGTACAATGAGAAGGAGAACCCGCTCTTCAAGAACTTCGAGTATCTGCTCGAGCTTGCGACCGAGCACGAGTTCGCCCTGAGCCTCGGGGATGGCCTCAGACCAGGCTGTATCCACGACGCGACGGATGGTCCGCAGCTTCAGGAGTTGATCATCCTGGGGGACCTGGTCAGAAGGGCGAGGGAGAAGGAGGTCCAGGTCATGGTCGAGGGCCCCGGTCATGTCCCTATCAACCAGATCGAGGCGAATGTGAGGGTGGAGAAGACCGTCTGCGACGGCGCCCCTTTCTATGTCCTCGGGCCGCTCGTGACGGACATCGCCCCGGGATACGACCACATTTCCGGCGCGATCGGGGGAGCGCTCGCCGCTTATTTCGGCGCGGACTTCCTCTGCTATGTGACCCCGGCCGAGCACCTTTCCCTTCCGGACGTGGAGGACGTGAAGGAAGGGCTGATCGCCTCCAAGCTAGCGGCCCACGCCGCCGATCTCGGAAAGGGGAGGGGTTTGGAGAGGGATCTGCGCATGGCCCAGGCGAGGAAGGCGCTCGACTGGGAGCGAATGTTCAAGGAGGCCCTCGATCCCGAGAAGGGGAGGCTTTACAGGTCCCGAGGGGTGACGAAGGAGAGCGAAGGGTGCTCGATGTGCGGGGACGTCTGCGCGATCAAGATCCTCCGGGACTACCTGAAGAAGGACGGCGTCTGCTGACCTCCGACCTGCAGAGAATCTCGCCGTTTCGGTGAGGGAGAAGATGGAGCCACTGGAGGGTTTTGAACCCCCGACCTACGGTTTACGAAACCGTCGCTCTTTAGCGATCCGATGGTCGAGATTGCCGCTGAGCTACAGTGGCCTTGGCTCACCACATCAGACCGTTCCGAAATTTATAGTTTTGCCAACGGAAGCTGGCCCTCGATCTGCACGAATCCTTCTGTTCTGCCGAGCACCCTTCTCCTGAACGCGCAGCAGGCGCAGGGGACGGAGATGACGCAGCTCTCCCCCTTCGACAATCCCTCCAGAGCGCAAAGCATCGCGTGGTCGAGCGGCCTCAGGGGAAGCTTCCTGTTGTTCATCCGCAGGACTTTCACCTGCTCG
>DYTM01000115.1:3454-4825 GCA_020725985.1 Methanomassiliicoccus sp. | reverse complement strand
TGGCGGGACCGGCGGTCGTCGCGGCGAGCGCCATCGCCGGCAGGATAGTGCATCCGGACGAGGTCGTGTGAGGTCTTCGAATGGAATCTATCAGGGGAAAGGCATGGAAGTTCGGGGATCATGTCGACACCGATCAGATCATGCCCGCGGAGAGGCTGACGAGTGACAACATCGACAGGCTGGCGGACTTCGTCTTCGAGAAGGCCCGCCCCGGCTTCGTCAGGATCGTTCAGAGGGGCGACATCTTAGTCGCCGGCCGCAACTTCGGGTGCGGATCGAGCAGGGAACACGCGCCGAGAGCCCTCAGGCAGGCCGGGGTGGCCTGCGTCATCGCGGAGAGCTTCGCCAGGATCTTCTTCAGGAATTCGATCAACGTAGGCCTTCTCCCAATCGAATGCAATGTCGAGGCTGAGGAGGGTGACATCCTGTCGATCCATCCGGAGGAAGGCACTATCGTCAACGAGAGAACCGGCCAGAGGTTCCAGTTCTCCAGGTATCCGAAGTTCATCAAAGAGCTGATTGAGGCTGGGGGACTGATGGCCAAGGTGAAGGAGAGGGGGAGATGCACAAGATCGCAGTGATTCCCGGGGACGGGATAGGGCCGGAGGTCATCTCCGAGGGGATGAAGGTATTGGATGCCCTGTCGGAGACGGACCAGCTTCAACTAGAAAGTGTGGAGCTGGGACTCGGTGCCGCCCGGTTCCTGCGGACGGGCGAGACCCTCACCGAGGATGACATCGAGCTCCTGGAGAAGCAGGACGCCATCTACTTCGGGGCGATCGGGGATCCGAGGGTGACGCCGGGGATCCTCGAGAGGGGCATCATCCTGGCGATGCGCGCCCGATTCGACCAGTACGTGAATCTTCGTCCGGTCAGATCATGGGAGGGCGTTGGCAGGCTCCGGGAGGACCGAACGTTCCAGATGGTCTTTCTCAGGGAGAACACCGAGGATTTCTACATGGGGGCGGGGGGGAAGTTCTCGAATGGCCGCGGGATTGTTCCGATTAGGGTCAGGAGGAGCCTCTACGATCTTGAGCTCACCGTGTCCGCTTCCTCGGCAACCCGGGACGACTTCGCCTTCGAGGTGGGTCTGATGTCAAGAAAGGGCGTCAGGCGCTTCGCGGAGTTCGCTCTCGAGTATGCAAGGAAATTGGGGAGGTCGAAAGTCACTGTGGTTGACAAGGCGAACGTCTGCACCTCCCTGTACGGCCTGTGGAGGGAGGTGTTCGCCGCCGAGGCGGGAAGGAGGGGAATAGAGCTGGAATTCATGTTCGTCGATGCGATGGCCCAGGCGATGGTGAGGGATCCGTCGCGTTTCGGCGTCGTCGCCACTCCAAATATGTTCGGGGACATCCTCACGGATCTCGGCGC
>DYTM01000115.1:0-3444 GCA_020725985.1 Methanomassiliicoccus sp. | reverse complement strand
AGCTCCAGGGGAGCCTGGGTCTCGGCGCCAGCGGGAACATCAATCCCGAAGGGCTTTCGATGTTCGAGCCAATACACGGAAGCGCCCCCGACATTGCCGGCAGGGGGATCGCGAATCCGCTCGGCGCGATTCTCGCCGCCGCACTGATGCTCGACCACATCGGCTACGTCAAGGCAGCGAGGCGGATTGAGTCGGCAGTTCAGCATGCGGTGAGGGAGAGAATCGTGACACCCGACCTCGGAGGGAAGGCGACGACGGCGGAGGTCGGAGATGCGGTCGTCCGATACCTGAGGGAACTCTGATTCTCGCCTTCTCTATCAGGATCGGGTGCGGAATTGTCTAGAAGTCGATCCGCCTGCTCAGCTACGTCGGCATGTAGAAGGGACGGAAGGGCTTGTCTCCGATCTCGTCTCTGACCTTCTGGGAGAAAGCTGACAACTCCATCTCCACGTTCTTGTTGATCTTTCTGTCATAGATGGTGAGGGCGTCGGTGGCGAGCTCCTTGTCCCCGATGACGATCACGTACGAAACCCAGTCCTGCTTGGCGTCCCGAACCTTCTTCCCGACCGTCTCCGACCTGTCGTCCACCCCGACCCTGATTCCCGCTCGCTCGATTCTCGAAGCGATCTCCCTAGCTCTTTCCAGATGGGAGTCCGCGACGGTCAGGATCCTCACCTGCTCGGGCGCGACCCAGACCGGAAGGCTCCCGACAGACCCCTTCGCCTCAGCCTGGACCGCGGTGTCGAAGAGCATGTAGAGATATCTTTCGATCGTCCCTATGATCGCCGTGTGGAGTATGATCGGGTAGACCTTCCTGCCGGTTTCGTCGGCGAAGGTGATTCCGAACCGCTCGGCGTTGCCGATGTCTATCTGGACTGTCCCGATTTCCCTCGCGCGCTTCGTGTCGTCGAGTATGTGATACTCTATGTTGACCGTCCAGTAGTAGTTGATTCCCTCGGGGTAGAAGTGGAGGAGCGCGGGCTTGTCATGCGCTCTGAGCAGGTGGAGAAGCATGTCCTTGTTGTCCTCGTACGCCTGTTTGGAGGAGAAGTTGACGAGCATCTCGTAGTCCCGGCCGAGGCCGGCCGCCTCCTCGTAGATCCTCGAGTCGAGTCTTTCGAACCAATCCTTCGCCCCCTCCAGGTCCGGACAGATGACATGAAGATCGGGCATGTTCATCCTCCGGGTCCTGAAGCACAGCATGGTCTCCCCGGACTGCTCCAGGCGGTATGAGTCGGCGACCTCGAACGCACCGTAGGGGAGGTTGCGGTAGCTTATGTTCCAATTTCTCATCATCGCGAACTGCTGGTGGCAGGCGGCGTAGCGCATGACGAAGTCCTTCTTCTCCCCCTCGATGACATAGAGACGGTCCCCGAAGAGCTTTGCGTGCTCCCTGACCGGAGCTTCGTCCAGGCTGAACATGTTGGTGCCCTTGATGGTGTAGACAGGAATGCCGAGGTCGCCTACTACCTTGCTGGAGTAGTCTGCGACGAGGTCGAAAATGAGCGCCCCGACCGGATTGAAGGCCATGTGCCCGACGTCGCTCATCGGCTCCCACTGGATGCCGAACTTCCGGCACAGCCTGTGGTATCTCGGCTCCCCGGTGAGTTGTCCCTCCTTCTTCATCGCCTCCTTCTCGACCATGACCTTGAAGCACTCGGTTCCTCCCGAGAAATCGTCCGGGGAGATCTCCTTCCCCTCGGGGGTGAGGACAAGGTATTTCTCCTCCCCTCCCACCTGCGGTTTCTCTTCTTCCCCGACAATCTGCCTGGAGAGTTCCGACAGGGGATGGCCCTTGCAGCTTATTCTGAACGCCTTGTACCAGCCGAAGGGAGCCCTCTTCACCTCGAGGCTCATCTGCTTCAGCAGGGCCTCGATGGCCTTGAGCATCTCCTTCCCCGTCTCGGGATCGGAGAGCTCCGAGCTGAGGTGGGCGTACGGGTAGAGGAGAATCCTCGCCGCCCCCACCTTCTCGGCCGTATCCTTGATGTCGAGGGCGGCCTGCCTGGCGACGGCAACGACCTTTCCCTCGTCCTGTTTCTCCACCGCTGTGAAAACGACGAGGACCTCCTCCGCCCGCCCAGTTCTCTCACCCTCGGAGATCTGCTCGGCCATTGGCGTCGGTTTCTTCACCTCGAACTCCATGTAGTCGGCGTGAATGCAAAGCGTCCTCATCGAATCGGCAAGTAACGTGAGCCGGATATTAAAAGAATCTGCGACCGCGATCTGCTGGATTCGGGACGTAGGGAAGGTTTATATCACGCAAATCAATTCGCTCGGAGATACCCCATGAGCCTGAGAGAGCTGAGATCGGACGTGCGGGCTGCGTACAACCTGACCTTCATCATCCTTATAGTGGTACTTCTCATCAGCGCTAGCAGCGTCGTCATCCTCGCCTACCAAGGAGGGCAGAGTTCCCAGTCCTCGCCGCTCAAGAAGGCGAAATGGGGCGACACTGTGAAGGTCGATTACATTGGCAAGCTCGGGGACGGAAGGGTCTTCGACACCTCCCTGTGGAGCGTCGCATCGAACGACGCTCTCTATCCCAAATCGTTGAGCTTCACCCTCAGAGACCAGAGCGGGTACGTGCCTCTCGACTTCAGGGTCGGTACTGGTCAAATGATCAGGGGTTTCGAGAGTGGCGTTTTGGGAATGGCTGTCGGAGAGACGAAGGTCCTCACCATTGCCCCGAACGACGGGTATGGCGAGCTGAATGAGTCAAAGCTTTCAGCAATCCCCCTCGTGGAGGAGATGCCTGTGTTCGAGACCCTCAACATGTCGGCGTTCGTGAGCGAGTTCTCCGTCACTCCCCTGGTCGGCCTGTCCCTGAAGGACCCGAAATGGGGGTGGGATCTGACGGTCCTCGAGGTCAGCAGCCAGGCGAATCGAGTCGTGATCGCCAATTCCCCCGTGCTCGGGGAATCGTACAAGGTGTTCGGGGACCCGGAGGCGACCCCGCCGACAGGGTGGTACGCCGAGGTGGAGTACTTCGACTCCTCGGCGGACGGAGGCGCGGGGCTCATCATGGTGCGGCACCACCTCACCCCCTCTGATGCCGGCTACATTGAGGGGGTGGATCAGTCTGGGCAGACGTTCATTGTGCACGAGGTTGACGAGGACGCCGGGACGGTCGTGCTCAACTACAATCTCGAGGTAGTGGGCAAGACCTTGTACTTCACCGTGACCTTGGTGGCCATAGTCTGAGTCCGGCGTGCACGCATCCGATCGGTTCGGCACTGCTGCGGTTCTCAGGAAGATCAGACGCTCTCCATGTAGATCCTCTCCATGGCATCAGCGGTCTTGTCCCAGGAGAACTCCATCGCCCTTCTTCTGGCTCTCTCCCCGATCCTCCGCCGGAGAGATTCGTCAGAGAGCAGCCTGTTGATCGCTTCCTCGAGGGAGCGAGAATCCCTCGGCTCGGTCAGTATTCCGCCGTCCCCCACA
>DYTM01000114.1 GCA_020725985.1 Methanomassiliicoccus sp. | reverse complement strand
CATGCACTATCTCGTCCTCCATGATAGGGCAGCCCACGACCCCAAGGATCCCCTCCGCCGTCAAATGGACCATCCCTCCACGGAGCAGAGGGACAATGGCGAATAGGAGAAGGCATACGACCCGGTTCGCATCGCTGTGGGCCTACGAGGCTTTTGTTAGAAGAACCTTTCGCTTCATCGAATTCCTCTTCGCCAGTCAGATTCAGTGCTCCCGAAGTGGCAGTTAAATAGTCCCGAGGTTCATTGAGAAATCGCCATGACCGGTGAATGGACGGAGCTCTACCGACCGAAGAGTCTGGCCGAAGTTGCCGGAAATCCGAAGGCACTTCAGGAACTCAGAGAGTGGGCGCTCGAGTGGGAATCGGGGAGCCCTAGGAAGAAGGCCGTGGTTCTGATGGGCAGCCCTGGTACCGGGAAGACGAGTGCTGCCCTCGCCCTTGCCAGCGATTTCGGCTGGGGGGTCCTCGAGATGAACGCCTCTGATCAACGGAACGCTGAAGCAATCCGCCGCATCGCTCTCAGAGGAGCAATCGCGGACACCTTCACCGATGAGGGCGAATTCCTCTCGTCCAGGGAGGGGCGCCTTAAGCTCATCATCCTGGACGAGGCGGACAACATCTTCGGTCGGGAGGATTACGGTGGCATCCCTGCGATCGCGGAGCTGGTGAGGGTGACGAGACAGCCGGTCATCCTCATCGTCAATGATTTCTACGCCCTCAGCAGGAAGAGCTCGGTCCTGAAATCCGGCACGAGGCAGATCCGGTTCAATCGGATACATGGTGCGACCGTGAAGGTGGTGCTGAGGAGGATCGCGAAGGACCAGGGGGTCAAGGTGTCCGAGCGGGCCCTGGACCTGATCGCGGAGAACGCGAACGGGGACCTCCGATCCGCCGTCAAGGACCTCCAGGCGCTTTCCCTTGGGAAGAAGGAAGTTCAGGAAGACGAGACCCTCGTACTGGGGAGCAGGCAGACGACGAAATCGATGTACGACCTCCTGACCGAGGTCCTTCACGGTACCAACCCCGGGAGAGCAAAGTCGATACTGATGGACGTCAACGAGGCGCCGGAATACGTGATGCTTTGGATCGACGAGAATCTGCCGCTAGAGTACCGTGATCCAGAGGATCTTTCCCGGGGCTACGGAATGCTCTCGAGGGCGGACGTCTTCCTGGGAAGGGTGACAAGGAGGCAGCACTACGGCTTCTGGTCCTACGCCTCCGACCTGATGAGCTACGGCGTGAGCTCGGCCAAGGCCAAGCAGTACAAGGAGTTTGCCCGCTACCGTTTCCCGCTCTTCCTGATGAAAATGTCCCGAGCGAAAGGACTGAGGGGGACGCGGGATGGGATCTCTCGGAAATTGGGCGCGCTCTGCCACACCTCTATCCGCGCCAGCAGGGACGACATCCTCCCCTACTTCAAGGTCGCCTTCCAGAAGGACAAGGACTTCAGGATAAGGACGTCGATGCAGCTCGGCCTCGACGCCGAGGAGCTTGCATTCCTCCTCGACGAGAAGGTCGACTCCCATCCTGTCAAGCATCTCCTCTCCGAGATCGAGAAGGTCACATCAGTCCAGGAAAAGGGTCCTGCCCCGGAGATCGAGGAAATCGCGCTAACAGAAGAAGATGACAGGGAGGAAGGAGGGCAGGCCGCGCAGCAGAGAAGTCTTTTTGAGTATTGAGCGCATCAGATGACGGTGGATGAAGGAACAGCTAGCGAGGATACTGGAGAAGCAGCAGTACCGGACCTACGGCGAGCACGCAGCCGTCAAACTCTGCCACTGGATGCGTCAGAGCCTTCTGTATGGTCGACATTGCTACAAGCAGGAGTTCTACGGCATACGGTCCCACCGCTGCCTCCAGATGACTCCCGTCGTCAACCAGTGCACCCACAACTGCCTGTTCTGCTGGCGCGTGCAGGGTTTTGAGGCGGACCCGAGCGTATGGAGCGAGCCGGAGGGAATGCTCGAAGACTTTGTCGCCCGGCAGAAGCTTCTCATATCGGGATTCAAGGGGGATGAGCGCTGCAAGCCCGAGATGTGGAGGGAGGCTTCAGAGCCGAGGCATGTCGCCATCTCGCTTGCTGGAGAGCCGACGATGTACCCCTACCTGGGGGAGTTGATCGAAGCATGCCACCGAAGGGGAATGAGCACCTTCCTCGTCACCAACGGCACCCTGCCCGAGGTCCTCGAGCGCCTCGATCCTCTCCCGACGCAACTGTACGTGACTGTGGCAGCTCCGACGGAGGAGGTCTACAGGAGAATATGCTCGCCCCGGATCCCGGACGGATGGGAGAGGCTCCTGAGGACACTCGATCTTCTTCCTTCCATTGACACGAGGACGGTCATCAGGCACACCCTCGTCCAGAACTGGAACATCGGATGGGAGGAGGAGTACGCCGCTCTGGACAAGGTTGCGGATCCGCTCTTCATCGAGCCGAAGGGCTATGTCTTCGTCGGGGATTCGAGGAAAAGAATGAGCCTGGCAAACATGCCCTCTCACGCGACGGTCGCGGAGTTCGGGAGGAGGCTAGGGGACCTTCTCGGGTTCGAGATTCTCAAGGAGAAAGATGACAGTAGGGTGGTGCTGCTCGGCGAGAATGGCGCGGAAACGCGAATTTGACCGAGCGGATCACTTCATTCTCACGGTCTCGAGGTTCATCGGCGCCCTCGTCTCGACGTTGAACTTCTTGTACAAAGCGCTGGCAAGGTCCGAGCACTTGTGCTCTTCCCCGTGGCAGATGATGATCCTCTCAGGCTTCGGCTCCAGGGTGGAGACGTAGTTGATCAGCTGCCTCCTGTCGGAGTGACCGGAGAAACCGTCCACGGTCTCGATGTTCATCTTGAGCTGGAGCGTTATGGGCTTTCCCCTCTCGCTCAGGGTGAGGTCCATCCATCCCTTCTGTATCTTCTTCCCGATCGTCCCCTCGGCCTGATAGCCGACGAAGACGAGCGAGCTCTTTGGATCGTCCGCCCAGGCCTTGAAGTACTCGAGCACTGGTCCGCCGTTCATCATGCCGCCGGTGGCGAGCACGACGCTCGGGTCGGGGTCGTGGCAGATCTTCTCCCTCATCTCCGAGCTGTCCACCCTCTTGAACACCTCCGAGAGGAAGGGGTTCTGCCCCATCTGGAAGATCTGCGTCCGGAGCTGGCTGTTGAGGTATTCGGGATAGGCGGTGTGAATCGCAGTCGCCTCCCAGATCATGCCGTCCAGGTAGACGGGGACTGTCGGGATCTTCGAAGTCCTCATGAGCTCCTCGAGCACGAGCATGACCTCCTGGGAACGCCCCACGGCAAAGACCGGGACGAGGACCTTCCCTCCCCTGTTCAAGGTGCGCTCGACGATGCCCTTGAGCTGGTTGGCCGCCTCCACCCTGCTCGGCTGCACGTCGTGATGGCCGCCGTATGTGGACTCCATGACGATCGTTTCGAGGCGGGGGAACTTGTTGACCGTGGCATTGAAGAGCCAGGTGCGTTCGAATTTCATGTCCCCGGTGAAGGCGATGTTGTACAGGCCGTCCCCGATGTGGAAGTGAGACACCGCCGAGCCAAGGATGTGCCCAGCGTTCTGGAACGTGAGCCTCACGTCCGGAGCGATGTCGGTCGTCTCCCCGTATTTCAAAGGAATGCAGTGTGAAACGACATCCCTGATGTGGGATGATTCGTAAGGGCTCTTCCTTCCCTCTCCGAATGACACCTTGATGTAGTCAAGCTGCAGGAGGGACATGAGGTCCCTGGTCGGCGCGGTGCAGTACACCGGGCCGTCGTATCCATACTTGTAGAGCGCGGGGATGAGCCCGCAGTGATCAAGGTGAGCATGAGTGATGACGACGCCGTCGATCGAGTCCAACGGCAGTATCTCGGGGGCGTTGAAGTAGGGCGAGCCGTTGTTCGAGTCCGACACGTCTACGCCGCAATCAATGAGTATCCTGCTTTCCCTCGTCGAGAGGAGCGTCGCGCTCCTTCCCACCTCCCGGAATCCGCCGAGGGCCGTGACCCTTATCCAGGTCTCCCCCTCCATCCTCGTCCTCGCGAGGCGCCTTCCGACCTTCTTCAGGAAGTCCTTCCTCTGCTCCTGGACATGGCGGAGGTAGTTCCTGATCTCCGAGACGGTCTTTGAGGGTATCGGAGGCGCTCTGACCACTTTCGGCGCCCAGCCCACCTCCTTCTTGATCTCATTCAGGACCGAGCCGTGCTTGCCTATCACAAGGCCAGGGGCGCCGGCCTCGATCGTCACCTCTCCGGTGTCGTGCTCGAAGTAGATGTCGGTGATCTCCGCCTCGGCGGGGATGATGTCCCTTATCCTCTGCTCGACTGTCTCCGGATCTGCTAGCATCGAAGGATCGGGCCTGATCGCGATCCTTCTTCTCATCCCTTGGGCGAGCTGTCTCACGATGTCATTGTTGGAGGCAAAGACCTCCATGTCCCTTGTATACACGACCACGACTGGCCCTTCGAAGTCGATCGATGCGATGTTTATCTCCGGGGGCACGATCTTCCTGACCTGCTCCCGGACCTCCTCAAGGATTCTCTCCGTACTCATGACTGCTTCACACTTTGAACGTCCGAATCTGGTTTCACAAAGGTATCTGGTAAGTAGTTTGACGTGCTCAGGACGGCTCGAGACCCATCCTCTTCAGGCGGCTCATCCACTCCTCTTTTGGAATCTCCTTGAACCCGTCCCTGCCGATGACGACTATCGTCATTCCGTCCCCGCTCGCCGAATCCCGCTTCATCGCGGCGTTCAGGGCCCTTATGGCCAGGTCAATCGCCCCGTCCATCGAAATGTCCTTCTTATAGTGATCCTCGAGCACGCCGTACGCGAACAGCGAGCCGGATCCGACGGAGAC
>DYTM01000113.1 GCA_020725985.1 Methanomassiliicoccus sp. | reverse complement strand
TATCGCCGATTCCTGGGAGCGCGGACCAATCGATTTCAACAAGGATGGCATGGATGACCTGACTCTCACAGGGGCAAGCGATTCGCAGAAGGACATCTTCGTGGAAGTCGACTATATGGAAACTCAGGAAATGGCTGCGGGGGCGAAAACAATGGTCGAGTCCGCGTTTGAGAACTGCCCCGGCAGTGTCGAATACGGGCCGATCGCCCTCCACGTCGAGATAGATGAGATGATTCCCCTGACCAGGAACATCCATTCATGGGGTGCATTCAACGATCTCAAGGAGGGTTATTTCGGAACCGACGATCAAAGGAATGAGGATTGGACGATGGTAGCGAAGGTTTTTACGCATCACTACTGCATCCTCATTCATTCGTTCAGCGAGCAGAACGAAACGACTAAGATCTGGGAACCGACAACCTGCGGAGGAATGGGGGAATTGTATGGGAACGACTTCTGGGTCTCGCTGGGCTACTGGAATCATGGGGCGGGAGGTACCCCTAACGAACAGGCTACTGTGTTCATGCACGAACTCGGGCACAATCTCAACCTCCACCACGGGGGAGGGGACGATGTGAACTTCAAGCCGAACTACCTCAGTATAATGAACTACCTCTTCGAATTCGATAATACGGTCCGGGACAGACCACTGACCTACTCAAGCTCCAAGCTGGCTAGTCTTGACGAGCAGGACTTGGACGAGGGAGCAGGGATCGGAACCGCCCCATGGCCTTGGACCGCCTACTCCGCCCCGTTCAACACCCAGACGGGGATCAAGTACTACCCTCGCCAAGTCTCCACCTCCGGCGGAATAGACTGGAACAACAACGGCAATGTGAATGAGGTCGGGGTGCAGGCGAACATAAACAACCTCCCTATCCCAGGAAGAGGATATGTCAGTCCAGACAACGAGACTTTGGTGGGCTATGAGGATTGGACGAACCTGAAGTTTGACTTCCATCAGTCAGGGACCAGTTTCCCAGCAGGGGCGCAATCAAACGATTCGAAACATCTCGAATTGACCTGGGAGATTGTCCAGAACCTGACAGCCTACGAGGAGGATGGGACCCCATCTGAAGGAGAGCCACTACCCTTGAGCCTCATCGTGGGGGGGATTGTGGTCATTGCGGCAGTTGCCGTTATCTTCGGAGTCGTTTTGATACGGAGGAGGAAGGGCAAGCAGGGTTGAACTTCGGATTTGGCCGATGCCAAGGCTCCTCCAGTGCAACGGCCTGAGTCGACTGGCTATGCCCAGAGGTGCGGGGGAAGGGATTTGAACCCTCGGACCCCTTCGGGACAGAATGTCCTACGGAAACGCCTGACCTCGGACGCCGCCTTAAGTCCTGCGCTTTTGGCCTAGCTTAGCTACCCCCGCAGAGGCGCTGGACGACGATTGATAGATGACTATATCATGCTTTTGAAAAGCAAGAGGTCATGAGGTGGCGAGCCTCGGCCCGAGCTTCTCCATCAGCAACTCTTCTAGCGTGGGATGACCGATCTCGCAGAGCTCGTACCGCACCCTCACTATCGGCTTGTTGACCTCTATCACCCTCTGCAGATTGACAGGGGTTCCGGAGACAACGACGTCGCAGTCGGACTTGTTTATCGTCTCCTCCAGCTCGATGACCTGCTCCATGCCGTATCCCATCGCGGGCAGGAGTTTGCCGATGTGCGGGTATTTCCGGAAAATCTCGGCGATCGAACCGACGGCGAACGGCCTGGGATCGATGATCTCAGCCGCTCCATAGTCCTCGGCGGCGATCGTTCCGGCTCCATAATCCATTCCGCCGTGGGTGAGCGTCGGACCGTCCTCGACGACCAACACCTTCTTCCCTTTGATCATCGCAGGATCTTCCACGGAGATCGGGGAGGCGGCCTCGATCACGATTGCCCTCGGATTGACGGTCTTGACGTTCTCTCTCACCTTCAATATGTCCTGACGATCGGCCGTCTGAATCTTGTTGACGATGACCACATCCGCCAGCCTTACATTGGTCTCCCCAGGGTGGTAAGTGAGCTCGTGACCCGCCCGATGAGGATCAGCGACGACGATGTGGAGGATTGATTTGTAGAAGGGGAGGTCGTTGTTCCCGCCGTCCCAGACGATCACCTCTGCCTCCTTCTCCGCCTCTCGCAGTATCCTCTCGTAGTCGACGCCCGCGTACACCACGATTCCCTTGTCGATCAGGGGCTCGTACTCCTCTCTCTCCTCGATCGTACACTCCTGTCGGTCCATGTCCTCATGCGTCGCGAACCTCTGCACCGCCTGCTTCCTCAGATCGCCGTAAGGCATGGGATGCCGGATCGCCACCACGCTCAGTCCCCTTCTTCTCAGGATGTCGCAAATCTTCCTCGTCGTCTGGCTCTTCCCCGAGCCAGTGCGGACGGCGCAGACGCTGATGACCGGTACTGCGGATTCGAGGGTGATCCTGGGATTTCCCATCAGCCTGAAGTCGGCCGCGTTCGCAAGCACCAACGATGCCTTGTGCATGACCTCGAGATGCGAGATGTCGCTGTAGGCGAAGATGACCTGTTCGACCCCCATTCGCCTGATCAGGTCCGGCAGCTCGTCCTCGGAGAGTATCGGGATTCCATCTGGATAGAGCCTTCCGGCCAGCTCCGGCGGGTATTTCCGATCCTCGATGTTCGGAATCTGCGTCGCAGTGAAGGCGACGACCTCGTATGCCTCGTTGTCCCTGAAGTACGTGTTGAAGTTGTGGAAATCACGCCCGGCCGCGCCCATTATGACAACCCTGCTCCTGCTCATGCTCCCTACCGGCTGGTTCTAGGGCGAGGAATCTATATCACATTTCTGTGACTCATGCTGGCAATTGACATTCGAGCGACTTAGAACGGAATCCGAATGCCAGGAGTCTTCAGAATTCGCTGCCCATCCTGACATAAGAAAGGTATGTGTACCCTCAACGCCATCTACGAGGGATGAGCTACCGGATCCCGCCAGCAGAGGTCCTGGCGGAGGCGATCAAGGAGGCTTTGAAAGGTCGTGCGATGGTCGTCTCCCAGCGTAGATTGACCGAACTCGTCACAAAGAAGCTGAAGGAAATCGATCCGAGCTACACTGCCACCGAGGAGAGGATCCGGAAGCTCTCGATAGACTCGAGGCTCGCAAAGATCGAGATCCACGCCAGGGAGGCGGACGAAAGAAGTAGGGCAGGGCGCTGCCCCGTGTGCGGATCGAAGATGAGGAGGATCCAGAATCAAACGATTTTTGGAGGAACGGTGACACTGGGCCACAAGTGCACGAAGTGCCCCTACTGGACCGGGCTGAGAAAGAGGATCCCCGTCCGCTATGTCTTTTACGGCGACGATTACAAATCCGGGCCGAGCGAAACCGAATGATCACGGCCTTCGGGCCGAGATCATCCAGCGATTCTGCCACGAGTGTCTGAATGGAAGCTGGGAACGATTATATATCGACGGCATTCATTTCACCGGCATGTGCGAGTCTTCTGTCTTTCTGGAGGACGGCGAGGGGGTCCGTGAGATCATGAAGGATGTGACGAGGGTGGTCATGGAGGGGAAGAACGCCGTCTGCATCAACATCATAGGAGAACAGGTCATCCTGGAAGGCGTCAAGCTGAAGGAGGCCAACCTCCTAAGTCATGGCATCGTGTTCAAGAGGGTATAGATGGCCCTGAAGATCGCCGTCTCCGGCAAGGGCGGAGTAGGGAAGACCACCGTGGCCGGCATCCTATCGAGGCTCTATGGAAGGGAAGGTAAAAGGGTCCTCGTTCTGGACGCAGATCCGGCCTCGAACCTCGCCAGCGCGATAGGCGTGCCCAAGGAGATGAGAGGGAGGATAGTTCCGCTGTCGAAGATGCTCGATCTCATCGAGGAAAGGACCGGAGTGAGGCCGGGATCGAGCTACGGCGGGATGTTCACGATCAACCCCAAGGTGGACGATCTAGCGGCCAAGTACGCGGTCGAGGGCAAGGACGGAGTCAGGCTTCTTGTGCTCGGAACCATCAGCACCGGGGGAGGGGGGTGCTTCTGCCCAGAGAGTGCCTTGCTCAAGACGCTCATCAAGCACCTCGTTCTAGAGAAGGACCAGTACATGATCATGGACATGGAGGCAGGCCTGGAGCACCTCGGCAGGGCGAGCTCGAGGAACATGGATGTGATGATAGTCGTGGTCGAGCCGGGAATGAGGTCGCTCGAGACGGCGGAGAAGATCAAGGATCTTGCCTCCCAGATCGGCATCAAGAAGGTGGTTGCGGTCCTGAACAAGGCCTCGTCGGTCGAGGAGAGGGGGCTCGTTGAGGAGGAATTGAGGAAGGCAGGGCTTCCGCTCGCGGCGACGATCCCTTACAACAGGAGGCTCGTGGAGGCAGACCTGAAAGGGGTTTCCCCGCTCGACCTGGAAGGGACGGAGGACGTCGTAGCTGCCGTGCGGGATCTGAAGGATAGCCTCGAATGAATCGAGGTCACTTCCCCGTGAACTTCGGCTCCCTCTTCTCCAGGAAGGCCTTCATCCCTTCCTTCTGATCGTCAGTCGAGAAGCAGATCGCGAATCCCTTTGCCTCCATCGCGAAAGCGCTGTCTTGATCGATGTTCATGCCCTCGTTGATGAGCTGCTTCGCCATCCTGATGGCGATCTGCCCCCGGGAGGCGATCGTCTTCGCCATCGCCTTCGCCTCATCCATCAGCCTGTCGGGGGGCACGACCTTGTTGACCAGGCCGATCCTCAGGGCGTCCTCTGCGGACACCATGTCCCCTGTGAGGATGAGCTCCTTCGCCTTCATCTTGCCGAGGTGTCGAGGCATCCTCTGCGAGCCGCCGAAGCCTGGGGGAATGCCGAGCTTCACCTCGGGCTGCCCGATCTTCGCCCTCTCCGAGGCGATGACGATGTCGCACGCCATGAGGAGCTCGCAGCCCCCGCCGAGCGCGTAGCCGTTGACCGCCGCTATGACCGGCTTGGGGAATTTCTCTATCGATGCGAAGATGTG
>DYTM01000112.1:4762-4996 GCA_020725985.1 Methanomassiliicoccus sp. | reverse complement strand
GCCCCGGGGAGGAGCCTCGGCAGCCCCGTCTCTCCCCTTTCCGCTCCAATGTCGTTCATCATCCTGACCGCGTCGAGGACTTGGTCCGGCGTCGCGTTCAGGTTGTTCCTCTCTATCACGACTGGATCCGCGCTCTCCATTCCAAGCGCCAGCACGTTCCCGCTCGTGCAGTGAGCGACGATGCTCCTCAGGATCTCCCGGGCTTCGTCTGGAAACTCGGACATGACGGCGGGG
>DYTM01000112.1:0-4741 GCA_020725985.1 Methanomassiliicoccus sp. | reverse complement strand
AGGTGGACGAGGTCCGGCCCGAGGGCGGATATGCCGGAGAGGAGGGTTTCGACCGCCTCCGGATTCGGCCTCGCGCATTCGCCGCCGATCGCCCCCTTGTATGAGACGAAGCAGGTCTGGGCCCCAAGCCTGAAGTTCCTGACCCCCATGGCCATGAGCGTACGGACCTCTTCGACGATATCCGCGGGCTCCCTGAAGGCAGGAGGGCCCTTCAGAGGTTCGATGCAAAAGGAGCATCCGCCGCCCCGGTACCTTATGCACCCTCGATAGGTTTCGATCTCCGCCGTCAAAGGGTAGGGATAGTCGGGATGACCCTTGACGATATCCGCGCCCCCGATCATCCACCGATTCCATTCCCTCAGGCTCCGCCACCGGTCCGAGCCTCTCCCTTGGGTGACCAGGTCGTAGACCGCGGCGGCCGGGTCCCTCTCGGCAAACTCGTCAAAAAGGCTCGGATCCCTGAAGGCGGGGTCGAGCGAAGCAGGCCCCCCGAGGACCCTCACCCCACGAAGGCGGGAGGCGACGTCCCTGATTTCCCGAGCCGACGCCGGAAGGGCCCGGAGGTACCTTCCGGGGACGGCGGAACCGGCCATCATCACGCTCACCTCCGCACCCTGGATCGTCGTCCCGCTTCTCAGGTCGTCGATGGTAAGATAGAAGACCTCCGCCCCCGCATCCTTCGCCGCCCCTGCGACTGCCCTGACCTGCGGTGAGATGAAAGGAGGCACGCCGAGAGAGGCGGGCTCGTCGACGAACCCGTCGATCACGAGAACCGTTGTCATTTCTTGCGCTTCCTAATGCCCGACGCCCCTATTCAAAGACGTCAAGCATTATTAAGGGGAGTGCCTATATGCTACTCCTTAGCACGGCAGGACCCGTTCCTCCTGGCATAGGGTCCGGGCCGAGGAAGGCTTGAAGAAGAGGTGTATTGATGAGCAAGACCGACAAGACGGCAGAGGAACGACTGAAGAAGGCATACGAGCCGGCACGATTGGCGATGAAGTATCATCCGTTCTACGGAGGAAAGATCGAGGTCATTCCCAAGTGCGCGATCCGGGACTTCCAGGACTTCGCAATCTGGTATACCCCCGGCGTGGCGGAGCCCTGCAGGGACATCCAGAAGAACCCGGAGCAGGTTTACAGTCACACGAACAAGTGGAACACCGTCGCGGTGGTGACGGATGGGACGAGGGTCCTCGGCCTGGGAGACATCGGCCCCGAGGCCGGCCTGCCGGTCATGGAGGGAAAGGCCCTCCTCTTCAAGTATCTGGGCGGGGTGGATGCCGTGCCGATCTGCCTGAACACGAAGGACCCGAACGAGATCATCCAGGCGACCAAGTGGATCACGCCCGCCTTCGGGGGCATCAACCTCGAGGATATTGCCCATCCGAAATGCTTCACGATTCTCGATACTCTTCGAAAGGATGTTGAGATTCCGGTCTGGCACGATGACCAGCAGGGGACTGCGACCATCGTGACCGCCGGGGCGATCAACGCCCTCAAGCTCGTCGGCAAGAAGATGAACAAGGCCCAGGTCGCGATGATCGGCGCTGGCGCGGCGAACATCGCGATCGCCCGCGTGCTCGTCACCTCGGGCATTGACATACGCAACATCGTCATGGTCGACAGCAAGGGTATACTCCATCCGAGCAGGACCGATCTCAAGGAGAAGTATCCCGAGAAGTGGGACATGGCGCTCCGGTCAAACGCCGAGGGCAAGACCGGCGGGATTAAGGAGGCGATGAAAGGATCGGATATCGTTATCGGAGCCTCCAGGCCCGGGCCGGACGTGATCACGAAGGACATGGTCAGGGGGATGGCGGGCGACCCGATCGTCTTCGCGACCGCCAACCCGATACCGGAGATATGGCCCTGGGACGCCAAAGAGGCGGGTGCGAAAATCGTCGCCACCGGGAGATCGGACTTCCCCAACCAGATCAACAACTCCCTCGGCTTCCCCGGGATCTTCAGGGGCGCGCTCGATGTCCGAGCGAAGACGATCACCGACGAGATGTGCATCGCCGCCGCCTTGGAGATCGCGAAGACCGCTGAGGACAAGGGCTTGACCGAGGAGAGCCTCGTGCCGACGATGGACGACTGGGAGGTATTCCCGAGGGAGGCCGTGGCGGTCGGGATGAAGGCGATGGAGCAGGGAGTGGCGAGGATTAAGATCAACAAGAAGGAGCTCTACGAGACCGCGGAGTCGATCATCCGGAGGGCGAGGGGAATGACGCAGCTCCTCATGAAGAAGGGCTGCATAAGGCCCCCGCCGGCCTAAACCCCTTCCAAACCCTTCCATCACTCTCAATCTAGAAGCGTTCAGGCTCGCGCCTGGTGATTCGAAGAACGTGTAAGAAGAACGAGTGCCGAAGCTTCAGATCAGGCTGACCGAGACCGACTCGACGTTCTGCACGCCCTCGATCCCCTGCAGAGATGCCTCGAGTCTGTCTATGATGCCCTCGACATCGTCGAGAAGGAAGGTTGCCACAAGCACCTTGAGGCCGAACGCGAACGGCTTCGTCTCCATCTTGACGATCTTGACGCCTTCGGGCGCGATCTCCGGAATCTTGGCGGCGACGCCCTCCATCGCCACCTCGGTGCCTTCAGGCATGAGATTGTAAACGGCGGCTACCTTTCCCATCGAAGCCACCTACGGTCCCTTGAACCCGCACTTGGGGCAGACGTAGGTGACGCTCTGGTCTCGGCAGTTGGTGCACCTTCCGATCTCCGACTCGCCGCACATCGGGCACGGAAAGAAGGTGATCCCCTTGCCGACAAGCCTGACGCCGCATGAGCTGCAGATTTTCTCTCCTTCCATTTTGTTCGCCGGGTGCGAGATACCGCTTCTCGTATATATACGTCCCTGATGGAAGCCATCGAGGATGAGGAGCGTTGCGTCCCTCTGGCACCCGGGCTGATCGGGGTCTTTGAATCGGAGCATGAGGCCCGCGGGGGGCGATAGGGAAAGTTTAAATAATGACAGTTGTTTGGGGATTTTCCACACACCTGTGTTGCTTGCCAAGGGCCCGTAGCTCAGCTAGGTAGGATTCTTGACAACAAGTTTCCCTAGAAAGAGCATCTGGCTTTTAACCAGATGGCCCGGGGTTCGAAAAGGTCGCGGTCCCCGCCGCGTTCTTCGAAAATCCCCGCGGGCCCGCTTGGAAAGGGGAGAAAAAAAGACATGGCAGGAAGAATCCCTGGCAGCGGATTGCGATGCCGATGCATTTTTATAACACTAATACGTAATAGACCGGAAGGTCCGGGTCTAGGGGCGAGGTGGAACTTTGGCTGATGTTGTAGAGTTCAATGTCCTAGAGCACGAGCTCGTGCCAGAACACTATTTGCTAACCGAGGAAGAGGCAGCGAACGTCCTGAAGGGTATGAGGATCACGAGGGACCAGCTCCCGAAGATCAGAAGGAGCGACGCCTGCATCAGAGTTCTTGAAAACATTTACGGTCCGATCGGGGAAGGCAGGGTCATCAAGGTCGTGAGGAAGAGCCCGACCGCCGAGACCTTTGTGGCCTACAGGCTGGTAGTAAGAGGGTGATGTCTTGCGGGATTTGGTAGAGCTGTATTTCAAAGAGCGAAGCATAGTGAACCATCACATTTCGAGCTTCAACGATTTCTTGTCCACGTTGGACAACCCGAACTGCAGGATGCAGAAGATCGTCGACAACCTCAGGGTATCGGCCGAGGACATCGATCGGGGCGTCATCCGCCTCGATCCCGACAAGACCGACGGAAGGATCGTCGAGATCCGCGTCGGGAGGCGGAGGGACGAGAAGACCGACACCATCGACCCCCAGGCCCGCCCGACGATTCAGGTCCAGCTTCCAGTCATCAAGGAGGCGAACGGCGCGTCCCACTCCCTCACCCCGATGGAGGCGAGGCTGAGGAACCTGAACTACCTCGCGCCAGTGCACCTCGAGTTCACAATAATAGAGGATGGGATAGAGAAGGAGCCGGAGCGAGTCCACATCGGGGACCTGCCGGTCATGGTCAAGTCCAAGAGATGCACCCTCCACAAGGAGAACCTGGAGGAGGAGAGGGAGCTGACCGAGGCCGAGTACTCCGGGAAGCTCATCCAGGCCGCCGAGGATCCGAAGGATCCTGGAGGGTACTTCATCATCGGAGGGACGGAGCGGGTCCTGATATCGCTGGAGGACCTCGCCCCCAACCGGGTCATGGTCGAGTTCAACGAGCGCTACGGAACGAGGATCGAGGTGGCGAAGGTCTTCTCCCAGAGGGAGGGGTACAGGGCCCTCACCCTGGTGGAGAAGAAAAAGGACGGGATGCTCATGGTCACCGTGCCCGCCGCCTCCGGCCAAATCCCCTTGATCGCCCTCATGAAGGCGCTCGGGATGCAGAGTGATGAGGAGATATACGAGGCGATCGTCAGCGTTCCCGAGATGGCCAATATCGTTTACGCCAACATTGAGGAATGCCAGGACAAGAAGCTCTTCCCGCCGAACGGCATCTTCACCACCGAGGATGCGATTCTCTACCTCGAGCGCAAGTTCGCGACCGGTCAGGCGAAGGAGTACAGGGTGAAGAAGGTCGAGTCGATCATCGACCGCTCCCTCTTGCCCCACCTGGGAGACGCCCCGGAGGACAGGGTGAAGAAGGCCATCTTCCTGGGAAGGATTGCCCGCTCAGTGCTGGAGCTCGCCCTCGGCCTGAGGAAGGAGGACGACAAGGACCACTACGCCAACAAGCGCCTCAAGCTCTCGGGGGATTTGA
>DYTM01000111.1 GCA_020725985.1 Methanomassiliicoccus sp. | reverse complement strand
AGAGCGGTCGAGATCATCACCCAGGCGGTATCGGCTTTGTCGACGTCACCGTCGGCCGCTGCCGCCGGAGAGGCGATCATCGGGATGAGAAGTAGCAGCGCAAAAGCGGCAAGCGCGAACTTCCCCGACTTGACCATTGCCCACTCACTCCCCCAGTGAAAGGTGCAGAGGAACCGCCGGGGAAGTCCATGTTGGGAAGGACATGATTTCGACACATCCCTGGGCGGCCCTCTGCATGAGACTGAAGTCACGATTTGTCGGCTTCATTGGCCTACCGGATAGACAAATCACTAGAAAAACCTTTCTAGATACTACATATGACTCGCAATTCCGTTCATGACAGACATGTGTACAATCGGAATCAATGCAAACGGCATAATCGAACTCGGGTCGAAGGTGAGCCGTTCCGATGTTGTTGATTGGGTGATCCATCTCCAGAAACTAATTAAGGCCGCGAACTCCAATATCCGACGGGGGCAGAGATGGTCGAGGAGTACGATCTGATCGTAATCGGTTCTGGAGCGGGAATGAACGTCGTCGACCGGGCGCGCAAGAAGGGATTGAAGGTTGCGCTGGTGGAGAACGGGCCTCTCGGCGGGACTTGCCTGAACCGGGGCTGCATCCCGAGCAAGATCCTCATCTACCCGGCCGATTTGATCAGGATGATCGGCGAGGCGGGTAGGGTAGGCCTCAACGCGAAAGTGAAGGACGTCGACTTCGACCTGGTGAGGAAGAGGATGTGGAAGCTGGTCCTCGAGGACCGCGGCGGCATGGAGCGGGGGGTGGAGGCGGACAAGGAGCTGGGCTTCTTCCATACGACGGGATTCTTCGTCGGACCGAAGACGCTGCAGGTCGGAGACAAGCAGATCCGGGCGGACAAGGTCATGATCGCCTGCGGTGCGAGGACCGCCGTTCCCGACGTTCCGGGGATGAAGGAATCCAGGTATCTGACCTCCGAGACTGTGTTCGACATCGAGTCCCTGCCGAAGAGCATCGCGATCCTGGGAGGGGGATACAAGGCATGCGAGTTCGCCCATTTCTTCTCCTCATTCGGTGTGGCGGTCACGATCGTCGGGCACAACCCCAGGCTTCTCCCGAAAGAGGAGCCTGAGGTGAGCGCCCTCGTCCTGAAGACCATGTCCAGGTTCGCCGACGTCTGGGTCAACCAGGATCTCGTGGAAGTGAAGAAAGGCTGGAAGCACAGCACGATCGTACACAAGAGCAGGTCTGATGGAGTGGTTCGGGAGGCGGAGGCGGAGAAGATTCTCGTAGCGACAGGCGTAAGAAGCAACGCGGACCTGCTCCGCGCTCAGGTGACCGGTGTCGCCCTGGACAAGAAAGGATACATCGTCGTCAACGAGTTCCTCGAGACCAACATCCCGGGGATATGGGCCTTCGGCGATATTATCGGGAGAAACATGTACCGCCACACCGCCAACTACGAGAGCGACGTCGCGTGGAACAACGCCTTCGGCCAGGTGAGGATGAAGCTGGATGAACATGCGGTCCCCCATGCCGTTTTTTCCTACCCTCAGGTCGCGGGCGTCGGAATGACCGAGGAGGAAGCCATCGGGAAGGGATACAACATCCTCGTCGGGGTCAACAAGTACTCGACCTGCGCGAAAGGATATGCCATGGGGGACGAGGAAAGCTTCGTCAAGGTGGTGGTCGAGGCGGGTACTAGAAGGATCCTGGGAGCAAACATCGTCGGGCCCGAGGCGGCGATTCTGATCCAACCGCTGGTCTACCTGATGAACGCAGGGGACCAGTCATTCATTCCTATAGCCAGGAGCCAGACAATCCATCCGGCCCTGACCGAGGCGGTCGTGGGCGCGTTCGGGAGGCTCCAGCCGCCTGGACACGTGCACGCTCACGAGCACTCGCATTGAGTAGAACCTAGACTAAGAACAGAGGAATTCATCGCGGGGTGATCGCCGCCTTCATCGATCTCAGTGCACGATGAGCGCTGATCGCTTCCTCCGCTTTCGCAAGCGGGACCTTGTGGGTGAGCATCGTCTCGTACGGGAATCTGTCCATGGTGTTGCGGAGGAGTTTCAGGTCCGTCTCGTACTGCATCGGGGGGCAGTAGAACTGCCCTATGACTGTCAGGTCCCTGTCCACGAGCCTCCACGGGTTGAAAGGAATCGGGCCGTAGTCGGTGTAGGCCCCGATCTCAACGACGTATCCGGACTTCCTCGCCATCTCGACTGCCTCGGAGAATGCAGAGGGTATGCCGGTGCAGTCCGCGACGAGGTCGGCACCTATCCCTTTCGTCATTTTCTTGATCTCGGCGATTCGGTCCTCCGGCGATCGGAAGGTCTCGATGCTGATCGTCTGATCGACGCCGAACTCCTCGGCCATCTTCAGCCGCCAATCCGGAGCCCCGATCATAATGACCTTGTCAGCGCCCAGTACTTTCGCCCGGACCGCGGCCATGATTCCGACCGGCCCCGCGCCCTGGATGACGACCGTATCGCCGTATCCAAATCCCTCCTTCTCATTGGGGTAGGTCATCTGCGCCCTGGCGATCGCCCTCGTCGAGGCCATCGTGTCCAGCAGGACCGCCACCTCATCGCTCATCTCGTCGGGAATCTTCCACACCCTCGTTCCCGGTCTGAGGAGGACGTGCTCGCTCCACCCACCGAATATCCATGGCCTGAACTCCTCCCTCTCACAGTTGACGTATCCGTAGGTGAAGGGGTGCTCGCATTGCGCCGAGTGCCATGTGCCGAGGAACCTGCAGTAGTAGCAGGCGCCGCACGAAATGTCCGGATACCAGAGGATCCTGTCCCCTTCCTGCAGCCTCTCGCCGTGGACCTCCATCTTCTCGGAGGCGGAAGGGGTCGTTTCACGGACCTCCCCGACGTTCTCGTGTCCCGGGATCACAGGAAAATCAACCTGGAGGTGACCGTCGAATTGATGCTTGTCACTGCCGCACACCCCAGAGATGTGCATCTTCACGATCATCTCGCCCTCCTTCATCTCCGGATAGTCGAAAGAGCGCGTCTCCATCCTCCCTGGGTACATCACTGCGGCTTTGACTTTCTTCGGCATACCTACACCTCCGTTCCAATGCAGATGTCGGAACGGACCGAATCATCCGAATGGAAGGGGCGCTATTAATTACATTCGAACCGCCTGAAAAGAAGAATCAGCTGCCGTTCTCGGCCTCGTGGATCCTTGCCAGCCTTTTGAGGAACCGCTCCCCCGTTATGCCGCACAGGTAGGGGATCGGCGGGGTAAGGTAGATGACCGAACCGAGGAGGGCGAGCATCTTCTTGCCGGTGCCCATGAGGCTGATCTTCCTCATCACGGGATCGTGCATGTCGACCTCCCTGATGAGGCCGAATATCGAACGGAGGATTAGGACGTCAGAGGCGAGGACCACCCCAACGCTCCACGCGATGACCTTCTGGAGCGGCATCCTGCTCCCCGTGCCGTCGGTGCGCTTCGCTAGTATCTCCCTCCGCAGGTCCTCGGCGGTTCGCCCGTTGAAGACCGTGTAGGCGTAAGCGATCGTGTTGAGGGAATGCGAATCGCTCCCACCCACCGTCGCCCAATGCCCCGGAGATCCATGCTCCTGAGCCTTCTGGTTCGCATAGCCGTCAATGTGCCCGGCGTTGATGACCTCGATCGCGTCGATATCGAGGAGATCGATCTTGTCCGCCAGGCTCGGGCAGTGAAGGCTGAATGGGTGGGGTGCGACAACGATCCCGCCCTGCTCCCTTATTCTCCTGATAGTCTCGGCGGCAGAAAGGTGCGGAGGGATTTCCTTGGTAAGGTAGAGCCCGATGAGCTCCCCTTCGGCGGTGGTTATCTCCTCCCCCACCACCACCTCGATCTCCAAGTTCGCCTTCGCATATTCCTGGGCCTTGAGGGCTCCGAAGATCGTGTTGTGATCGGTGATGCAAACGACATTCAGGCCGGCGGACTGCGCCTTCCTTGCGACGTCGCACGGATCGGCGACCGATTCGGGGAACCGGAGAAAACCGAGGCGGCCGATGCCGCTGTATTTTGTGTGAACGTGGACGTCCGCACGACCCTGCATCTGGAAGTGGTATGAACTTCTATGATATATAGCATTCGGAACGAATTTCCCTCCAGGATAATAGAGTCCAATGAGCCAGAGGAGTTCTCGGGATGCTTTCTTGGGAGGAAAGAACCCGACCTTCACCATAGTCGGTCACAAGAAGAAAAAACAAGACAGAATGGGGAAGGGGAATGTGCTCAACTGCTCAAGGACATGGGCTGACCGCAGCAGACGAGTGTGCCCGCACCAGCCTCAACCACCTTGACCTTGTTGCCGCAGATATCGCATTCGTAGTTCTCTCCGGTGTTCGTCGTCGCAAACCCTCCTGCAGGCGGCTAGCGGATCAGGTGCCTTTAACCTTTCGCGCGATGGCGCGGCCGTATTCGACGCATTTCTCTCTCGCCTCCGCCTTCGGAACGTACTGGATTTCGAGATCGTCGAAGGCAAGGTCCATGCCGGCCTTCTCCAGGTTCTCCCGGAGGGCCTTGACCGCACCTCCACCCCATCCATACGAGCCGAATGCCGCAGCGAGCTTCCCCTTGGGACGCAGTCCTTTCATATATGTGATGAAGTCCGCGACGGTCGGGAAGAGCCCGTTATTCAACGTGGGCGAGCCGACGACGACGGCCCTGGCATCGAGGACCTCAGTCATGACCTCGCTCCGGTCGCTCTCGAGCAGCCTGTACGGTCGGACCTCGACTCCCTCGGCGGCGATGCCTTCCGCGATCGCCTCCGCCATGATCTGAGTGCTCCCCCACATGGTGTCGTAGACGATGACCGCCTTCTCTTTTGTCTCGCCTTTGGACCAGCGGACGTAGGCGTTGATGATCTTGCCCAGGTCCTTCCTCCATATGATTCCGTGGGAGGTGGCGAGTATCTTGATGTCCAGCCCCTTCACCTTCTCGAGCGCCCTCTGGAACGGCCCTCCGAAAGGCATGAGGATGTTCGCGTAGTACTTCGCAGCCTCGTACATGAGCACCCCCTGATCCACCTGATCGTCAAACCTCTCGAAGGTGGAGTAGTGCTGTCCGAAACCGTCCATCGAGAACAATACCCCCTTCTCCACCAGGAAGGTGAACATCGAGTCG
>DYTM01000110.1 GCA_020725985.1 Methanomassiliicoccus sp. | reverse complement strand
CGAGAGTGATGTTCGCCTGCCATCTCTTACCGGTCATCGGGCCACCTTCGTAGAAAGCCTCCACCCCGTCCATGATGATGAGGTCGGGGCGGTAGGAGGCGTTCATTTCCGCTATCATCTCCCTCTGATGTCTGGACGTATGCAGTTCTCTCATGTTCTGTCTGTGGATCATTCCGGTGGTGAGTTTCAGGGACATGGTGAAATGCCCGCCGAAACTATGGGTTTTGAGGCAGCACAGGCAGATGATGCGACCGGCCTCAAGGACAGGCTTGGCAATGATGAAGCCGTTCTTCCAGTGACTCCCCGGCGGGGAGATTCTAGCATACTGGTCTCCCGGAAGATCGTCAAAAACGAGGCAGTCAAATCCCTCTTCCGCCGCCAACCTGAATATTCCCTTTCTTTCGAACACGTCGCGGGTTTCTGTAGGACCGCTCCTGTCTCCAACGAGAATCCTCCTGGGTCCCGACTCCCGCACCAATCTGACCGAAGTGACAAGGGTATCATTGTGCGTCGACCCAGGAGGAGGATCAGCGGTGTTGAAGTTCGGCTTGATGAGGACGACCTTGTCATCGCACGAGGGGATCCCGACTGCCTCAGCGACCTTCCTCGTTGCTGCTTTCCTGTCGTTGTTGAATGAGACGGCTACCTTCGAGATTGGCATGCTGCGGCGCCCTCCGCCTCTCGCTGACCGGACCATTGGAGCGAGGGCTATTTTCCTCTTTCGGGGGTGTTCGGGCGACACGAAGGCAATTGTCGATCGGGTCGACCGCGTTTCTCGAGAGAAAGATTTATTTCCGCGAGGCTCGGGTGAGAAAGACGGTCCTTAGGGCTCGAATGCTCGATTGACATGGAGGCAACGAGGTATGAACAAGAAGCGGAAAGAGGAGAGGATCGCGCCCCTTGGATACTGGGGGCCGATGAGTGTCTTCGACGAGATGGATCGAATGTTCGAAGAGATGCGAAAGGGTCTCAGGCCCGGATGGTACCCGTTCCCAGGCAGGGGGGAACGCAGGGTACCGGTGACGGACGTCAAGGATCTCGGGGACAGATATGTGATCGAATCCGAGCTTCCTGGGATGACGAAGGACGAGGTCCAGATAGAGCTGTACAGGGACAGCATCGAGATCCGCGCAAAGAAGGAGGAGGAGAAGGAAGAGAAGGGGGAAGGATATGTGCGGAGCGAGAGGGGCTACCTTTCGTTCTACAGGAGACTTCCTCTGCCCGAAGACACCGATGCGGAGAAGATCGAGGCGAGGATGGAAGACGGCGTATTGAAGGTCACGATCCCGAAGACTCTGAAGATCGAAGAGAAGAAGAAAGTGGAGATAAAGTAGATTCGCTCGGAAGGAGCCAACAAAACCTCTTCTCCTTTCTTTCCATCAGCAGACTCGGCAGCTCAGCTCTCCCTTCTTCTCGAAGTACTTCTGATGATACTCTTCCGCCCTGTAGAACTCGGACGCCGGCAACACCTGCGTGACGATCATCTTCCGATGCTTCCCCGATTTCTGGAGCATCTCCTTGGACGCGTCGGCAATCCTCTTCTGCTGATCGTCGTAGAAGAAGATGACGGATCGGTACTGTTCTCCAACGTCCATTCCCTGTCTGTTCAAGGTAGTGGGGTCGTGAATCTCCCAGAAGAGGTCAAGAAGCTGTTCGTATGAGACGATCGAGGGATCGTATCGGATGTGCACCACCTCGGCATGACCGGTTCCCCCCGCACAGACCTCCGCGTACGAGGGGTTCCTCGAATGACCTCCCATGAATCCTACCTCCGTCTCGACGACACCCCTGACCTGGCCGAATGCAGCCTCGACGTGCCAGAAGCATCCCGCCCCAAAAGCCGCCCCCCTCAAGCTTCCCTCCGATGTCAATCGACTACCCCTCCTTCCTTCTCACGCAGGGATATGATGGTGACATCTGATTGTATTTCAACCTAGCGCCTGAGGGGCGGAGGATTATCAGCGCGGAGGGCACATGCCCCCACCGAGTTCTGACACCACCCGTGAGGAATCGAGTCCTCCAGTTCCTTCACGAAGAGACGCTCTCGGCAAAGAGATCGACCGAACTAGCCGAATCCTGGAAGAAGAGGCGAATCGTTCTCGAGAAAAAGTATGAGAGGGGAATCCCCCCGGCATCAAATTGACAGTGTTTCGTCCTACTTGTGGGGTCCCGCCTTCTCCCACTTGCGCTTCTCTTTGTACTCGTGACCCAGCTGGTCCGCGGTCTTCATCGCCGAGTACACTCTTGCCGGGCTGACCGGCGTCGCGCCCCAGAGCAAGACCTTGTCCCTCATGCAGGACTTCTTTGCGCCGTCCCACAGCACATCCTCGTCGGGATCCTTTCCGAGGAGGTCCTTGAAGGTTGTGGCAAGTCCGACCGATTCCGCCCAGGCAATCGCCTCCGCAATCTCTTCAGCAGGCCTGTCCTCCATGACCATCTGCGTGATCGTCGTGAACGATATGACCTGTCCGTGCGGCTTGTGAGCCTTCGCGGATTTGTGCAGTGCGATGAGACCTGCACCTACTAGACCATCGTGTATTCCGTGACCTCCAGCCAGACCTCCGCTCTCGAACCCTACTCCGGCCATGAGCGTGTTGGTTTCGATGATCCTTTCCAGGGCGGGTGTCACCACCTTGGCTTTGTTTGCCGCTATTGCCTGCGTACCGAACTGCCTCAACTGGTTCCAGCACTCCCTCGCAATCAGGATTGAAGTCCAGGTCGGATAGCCTCCAACGAGCGTGACCGCCTCGGCTTTCTTCGACGCTTCCATCTCGAACTTGATGCACATCGCGTCTCCCATGCCGTTGACGAGCTGGTCGACGGGCGCCTCCGATACGATCTTGGAGTCGATGATCACTGCATGAGTGTCCTCGGGAAACAGATCGTATCTCTTCCAGGTCGCATCATCATTGTATATGACAGACAGCGCACTCGTGTGGCCTGCCATCGAAGCGACTGTGCCCACCATCACCAGAGACTGGCCGAGCTTCCCCGCAACGACCCTCGCGATGTCCGCCACGGACCCCCCGCCGACACCGATGACGAAGTCACACTCGGATGCCTTCGCGGCTTCAAGAATCCGCCCGTTCTCGTTGTCTGTGCAGATGTGCGCGTTTCCTTCAACCCCCGCAACCTCTACCCCCGCAGCCGCCAAGCTAGCCGATATGTTCTCTTTCGCCTTCTTGAGCGCCGTGGGCCCACCAATAAGGAAGGCTCTCTTCCCTAGGTGTCCGCAGTACTTGCCCGTATCCTTGGATGCATCAGGGCCCTGCACGTATATCGCAGGACACTTGAAGACCAAGGGGACTTGCGGTTTCAGCCATGGCATCTCCTCAATCCTGTATGTCAAAACCATTGTTCGTCCTCCCAAAACCTGCATAGCAGGCTAGCTTTCCTAAATGACTCCCTCGTATATAATCCTGTATTCGAGCCCGGCCTTTCTAGACTCCTGGGCAGCCTGACGAATCGGCAAGATGACTGCAAACATTGTCGAACGGAGTAGGTCGATGGACGCAACCTTGATATCGAATAATTGCAATCAGTGAACGGCTCCGAGAAGCGCTTGGAGCGGATTTGGGAGGGACATTTTTGCCATACGAAGACATGGTCAAAGCAATGATAGACGGCGACTCCAAAAAGGTTCAGTCCTTGGTCGACAAAGCTCTGAACAAGGACAAGAAACCTCCTGCGGAGATTATCGACAAAGGGCTTGTGCCGGGCATCGACAAGCTTGGCAAGATGTACGAGGCCGGCGAGAAGTACCTCGTCGATCTGATCGTCGCCTCGGACGCTTTCAAGAAATCAATGGAGATGCTCAAGCCGAAGCTCATGAGCGATAAGGCGGGGAGGAAGGAGCTCGGGACGGTCGTCCTCGGCACCGTGGAGGGGGACATACACGAGATCGGAAAGAAGCTCGTCGGCGTCTCGATGGAGGTCCAGGGATTCAGGGTCATCGACTTGGGGCCAGATGTGACCCCCGAGACATTCTCATCTACGGTGAAGGCCGCCGGTGCGGACTTCCTCGGCATGTCCTCGCTCATCACGACCACGATGATCAACGCGAAGCATACGGTCGATCAGCTCGTAGAGGATGGCATCCGGGACGATGTGTGGGTGATGATGGGAGGGGCACCTGTGGACGCAGACTACGTCAAGAAGATCGGAGGAGACCTCTACGGGAAGAACGCGTTCGAGGCGACCGCGGTCGCGAAGAAGGCCCTGGGGGTGAAGTAGGTGCCGAAGATGACGCCGAGGGAGAGATACTGGACCGCTGTCAACTTCAAGGAGCCTGACAGGGTCCCGATCGATTTCGGAGGACTCATTTCGACAATTCTCGACGCAGGTCCGAACGGATACAGGGGGCTATGCAAACATCTGGGCATCACTGACTATGCCAAGCCTGCCGTGGCCTACATCCTCAACAGTGTCGCGAACATCGATGAGAGGATATACAAGCGGTTCAACGTCGACTTCCGGCATGTCTTCCCGCCGAACGCGGAGGGACCGATCAAGTTCCACGGCGACGGGACGATGACCGTCATCCACGGCATCAGGTTCAAGACGCTGGGCGACTACTACAACCCCTTCGACTTCCCGCTGGGGAACATGACGAAGGTCAAGGAGATCGAGAAGTATCCGCACTGGGCCGACCCGAAGAACCCGCTCTACTGGCAGGATGCCGGGAAGGCGCTCAAGGACCTGCACGAGAATACCGACTGGGCGGTCTATGCCCTCTGCGGCTACTGGGGAATGCTCGGTCATGCGTACTCATTCCTGGCGGGATTCGACAAGTGGCTGACGGACATGGCCATCAATCCCGAGTTCTACAAGGCCCTGATGGACAAGATCCTGTCCCTCAACGTGGAGTACCTTGACTCCTACTACGGTCAGTTTGGGGATTATCCAGACATCATCCTCATCGGAGACGACATGGGTCAGCAGGAGGGTCCGTTCATGTCCCCGAAGATGTTCAAGGAGTTCGTGCAGCCCTGGATGACCAAGCTTGTCAGGGTGATCAAGAAGAACACGAAGGCCAAGGTCATGCTGCACAGCTGCGGTTCGGTGTACCAACTCATCCCGAACTTCATAGAATGCGGGATCGATATCCTGAACCCGATACAGCCACTCGCCAAGGACAT
>DYTM01000109.1 GCA_020725985.1 Methanomassiliicoccus sp. | reverse complement strand
AGCTTCCGCCCGATCAGGGCGGCATGATCATCGCGACAATCGAAATACTCTCCAACTCGCCGCCCGACGATGTGGGAGCGTCGATCGACGAGCTGAAGGCGTTCGTCAAATCAAGATCCGCGGAGATCATCAGAGACTTGTCTGGAAGAAGAGGAACTTCCCATTTCGAAACGGGGAACGCCAGAGATGTGATTGACAGGCTCGCCCGGGTCATCACCAGGTACACCGTCGGCCTTGGCCTTTTCGAGACCCTTCTCACAGACGATCGAATCGAGGACATCTACGTGGACGCGCCGGCGGCCGAGAACCAGGTGCACGTGACAATCAATGGGATTTCCGGTATGAACACGGTGGTCAAATGCAGGACTAATCTCATCGCGAACGAAAGGGAGATAGACGGCCTTGTATCCCGTTTCAGGCAGTACTCCCGCAGGCCGTTCTCGGAGGCTTTTCCCATCATGGAGACGGACGTCCAGGGTTTCGAGGCCAGGGCGACCGTGATCGGCCCACCGCTCAGTCCGATGGGGACTGGCATCGCTCTCCGGAGGCACTCCAGAACGCCGTGGACATTGACGAGGCTTGCCTTCAATGGGACGCTTGACTGTCTCGCCGCTGGGCTTGTTTCCTTCCTCATCGACGGCCGGAGCACCGTCCTCATATGCGGCCCGAGGGGCGCCGGAAAATCGGCATTGCTGAGCGCCATCCTCTTTGAGTTCCCCGTCTCCCAGAGGATCCTGACGATCGAGGACACGCTCGAGCTCCCGGTGAGGGAGATGCAGCGGATGGGCTACAAGATCCAGTCGATGCTCGTCGAGCAGGAAATCGGCGTGGACAAGGAGGAGAAGACGGACGAGGCGCTGAGGGTATCCCTCAGGCTCGGCGAGTCCGCGATCGTCCTCGGCGAGGTGAGGGGGAAGGAGGCGCACACCCTCTACCAGAGCATGAGAACTGGCCGTGCGGGGTCCTCCGTTCTCGGCACGATCCATGGGGACTCGGCCCGATCCGTCTACGAAAGGGTCGTCCACGACATTGGCATCCCGAAGGAGGCATTCGGGGCAACCGACATCGTGCTCACGATGGGGCTGAACAGGCCCCGGGGGACCCAGAGGCAGATAAGGAGGCTCATCGAGGTGGCTGAGCTGGCGAAGGAGAAGGGCGCGGGGGAGTTCAACATGCTCATGCAGTTCGATCATTCCAGAGGGAAGCTCTCGGCCCTGAACCAGGAGAGATCGGAGACGATTGCGAGGGTGGCCGAATCGTGGAACATGTCCTACGGAGAGGCGTTGGAGAACATCCAGGCAAGAGCGACGATGAGGGGCACACTCGTCAAGCTCGCCGGGGAGGGGCATATCGGATGCCTCGGACCTGAATGGGTCTGCCTGGCGAATGAGTTCTTCTGGAGGCAGATGAACGCGGGGACAAGGGACTACGGGCAGATACCGCTCGAGTTTGAGGAGCTGGTGCGAAGGAGGATTGGCGTTGGTCGGGCGGTCTGAGGAGCGATACTTCTCCGCCGTGAGGCGCATCGCCAAATGGTCCCCTCCTCCCCTTTTCGCAAAGGTGATCGGGTCGTCGATGACGAGCCGGACGGGAGAGTGGCTCGAGGGTAAAGGCAGTTCGAAAACGGCGGTCCTCTCAGCATCCTGGACTTCGTTCGTCGCGGCGATCTCGGCCCTCGCCGTTCTAACCGCTGTCTCCTCCTTACTCCTCGGCCCCGGGATTCTGACTCTTCTCCTGCTACCCGCAATCCTCCTCCCCCTCATCTTGGCGACGATGATCGCGAATGCCCCGAGGGAAATGATCGAGCGGGAGGAGAGGACTATCTTCGCCGAATCCCCGGCCGTCGTGGGGTGCATGGCGATGAACATGCACCTCTATCCTTCGGTGGAAAGGGCGGTGGTGTTCGCGACCAGGCATTCCGAGGGAGCGCTTGTTGACAAATTGAAGCGCTCGCTCTGGAGCGTGACGACGCGGTCGCGCAGCACCGTCCTCGACTCCCTCCTCGACCTCACGGAATCTCTTTCAGAGTTGAACGACAGCCTCAAGCAGGCGATGCACCTCATCATCTCCTCAACGCACGAGAGATCACGGGAAGGGATGAGCCGCCTTCTCGACAAGGCGAACTCGATCGTGCTCGACGGAGTGAAGAACGGCGTGGAGCGATATGTCTCCTCGCTCTCAGTGCCGACGATGGTGCTATTCGCGCTCGGTGTGCTTCTTCCAGTGATGCTGCTCTCCCTCTCCCCCCTCGCTTCGATGAGCTCCATTCTCGACACATCCAATCTCTCTGCGGATCAAATGGAAATCGGCATCCAGTCCTACCTGCTGCCCTTCCTCCTCCTCGTCATCTTCCCTCTCTCCTCCTTCCTGTACGCAAGATCTGTCCTTTCCCGAAACCCCGTTTCAGCGCCTCGCCCAGATAACGTCAATACGAGCCGGAGAGTGGCCGCGGCTGGGATCGTCTCGGTCATTGCCGGAGCGACGGCTTCCGCGGCGGACTTCGGAGATATGAAGCCCTACCTCATCCTGCTTGGCATCGTTCTGCCGCTCTCCCTCGCCATGACTTTCGATTTCAGGGAGGGACACCTCCGTCGGAAAACGGTCTCGGAGAATGATCGGGACTTCGCCTCCGCTCTCTACCAGATCGGCAACAGGATGCTTGCCGGCGGAAGCCTCGAAACGGCATTGAGGCAGGCGGCCGAGGCGAGGAGGGGCTCGTCGTTCCACGATTTCGCAGCGAATATCCTTCACCGCTCGAGAATGAGACATACGGCCCTAGAGGACCTCCTTACGTCCGATCAATCGGAGGATCGGATATCGCCGCTCGTATCAGGCGCATTCAGAACGGTGGCCGAGTCGGCGAAGCGGGACACCGTCGGCGCTGGCCAGATCGCCCTCAATCTCGCGCAGTACCTGAGCGATTTGAGGTCCTGCGAGGAAAGGATCAGGGAGAAGCAGAAAGGGGTGGTGGACATGATGACCTCGACCACAACATTCTTCGCGCCGATCGTGCTCGGGGTGACGAGCAGTCTGGTCGGGATCATCGGCCAGTACGGACAGGGTTCCCCCCACCTCGCCTCCGAGAACATACTCGTGAGCGGCGGGTATCTCGCTGAGCTGACCTTCGTCGTCTCCTACTTCACCGTCTTCCTTCTTGGAGAGCGGAGCTGGAAGGAGGTCTTGTATCAGTTCGGACGCCGGGCCCCGGTCGCCATCCTGGTGTTCACTTCAGTTTCACTACTCTGCCAGACTGGGCTGACTCGCCTTCTGTGATCCTGAACAGGTCGCTCGGGTCGGCGGTGAAGAGATCGAATGCGATCATCTCCTCGTTGTCCGAGGTGACGGTGGCGTCTATCCTAGATCTGACATTCTCGAAAAGGGTGATCTCAAGAAGCTTATTCTCATCATAGAACTCCGCCTTGGCGACCCCGTCCTCCTTCACCGATATGTTTCCCTTTCCGAGGGTGCAGCAGGATGAGAACTGCACGCCGTCGATGACACACGAGAGCGGCCTCCTCGTTCCGGTGTAGAGAACAGCGGAGATCTTGTCGGGGAAGACCTCCCTCCCTATCAGGCCCATCTTGTATCCGACGACGACGTACGGGCCCAGGTGACCGTGGAAGCGCTTCAGCTCTCTGAGTTCGTCTGGCAGCTTGATCATCAGTACTCGCATCAGATGCACCGCTAATCAATCTTTTCCTCCCCCCCGACGGCGACGAATAGTTATTTATCGGTCCTCTTTTCCTTCTCCTCTGAATGCTTTCCCTTCTCCGCTCCAGAAAGGCCGAAGCGGGCCTCCTGGCCTTCTTCTCCATCTGGCTCCTCCTCACAGTCCTAGCCCCTTTCGCCATTCCGTCAGGGAGCGTCACGGATCTCACTGGGGTGGTAGGGAGGAGCGACAACTCTGATGTCATTGAGACCATGAACCCCTTTGCCAAGGTCATGTACGGAATCGGGGACAGTTACTGCCACCAGATCGCCTCGAGGTCCTACTTCTTGAATGGCAACCAGGTGCCGTTCTGCTCGAGGGACGTCGGCATCTTTGCGGGGCTTGCCCTCGGCATGGCCGTCGCGATATTCACAAGGTTCAGGATCACTGTCCTCGCATTCCTCATCGGAGTCCTTCCCCTCGCCCTGGACGGCACGCTTCAGCTCGTTACTTCATACGAATCAAACAACCCCGTCAGATTCGTCACCGGGATTCTTGCTGGCGCAGCTGTCTCACTTCTTATCTCCCTGTTTGTGAGGGAGTTGCTCGAATCGAAGGGAAGCTCGTCGGCGCAGACCAAGGAGTCTGGGAATGCCCCTCCGGAAGACCCAAAGACAGAAGAAGACTAGAATAGACTGGATCCTAGCGTCCCACCGTATCGCCATCCAGGGATTAGGCTTCCGAGCACGCGGGGTTGTGCTTCTCGGGAACGAGCTCGCACGCCGCCGATCTAGGTTTCGCTGAAACCTGTAGCACGACTCGAACTTGATTGTAAAAACAAACGGCAGTCATCGTTCTCACGGAGGGATGGGGTTCCGGGCGGATGCCCTCCCCTACTCGGGGAAATCCATGAAAGACGAACGCCGCAGGCGTATAGCCAACCGCCCAAATCGCGAAACCCCCGTAAATTATAATATTGAATAGAATTTTTGTCTGAAAATCAAAAGGTATAAATAGAGCCACTATCATTCGAGAAAACAGCACAATTCATCTTTTGAACGCTTTTGGAAGGTGTAGTTCAATGGAGAATGAGCAACTGAAGAAGGGCACAACCACAATCGGCATCGTCAACACCGACGGCGTGGTGTTGGCTTCGGAACACCGGGCGACCATGGGTAACGTTATCGCTCACAAGGAAGTACAGAAGGTCTTCAAGATCGATGACAACCTGGGCCTGACAGTCGCTGGTCTCGTAGGCGACGCCCAGATTCTCGCACGTTACATAAAGGCTGAGGTGGAGCTCTACAAGCTCAAGCGGGGCGCGCCGATGAACGTCAAATCCGCGGCCACGCTCCTCTCGAACATACTCCGAAGCGGGGGCGGGATCGCCGGCTACTACTACGTCGGGCTCGTCATGGGCGGGATCGACAAGACGGGCGGCCATGTGTACGGCATCGATGCCGCCGGAGGATCCATCCGCGACGACTACGTCTCCG
>DYTM01000108.1:4749-5223 GCA_020725985.1 Methanomassiliicoccus sp. | reverse complement strand
TCTCTGGATGGCAGATCCAAGGAGACCCTCCGTTCGCTATACGGAGGATTCACCTGCCCCATCGTCGAGGTATCGTTGTCCACAGCGGAGATGATCAAAGTCGCTTCGAACGCATTCCTCGCTTCGAAGATCTCGTTCATCAACGAGATCGGGAACATCTGCAAGACGATGGACATCGATGTGAGGGAGGTCGCGAAAGGAATGGGTTATGACCGAAGGATCGGCCCTCACTTCCTCAGGGCAGGATGCGGATTCGGGGGGAGCTGCTTCCCCAAGGATGTATCGGCATTGGCGGCCGAAGCGAAGAGGAGAGGGGTTGAGCCCCTTCTACTCGAGGCGGCGCTCGAGGTCAACCGGAGGCAACCTATGAGGATGATAGGCCTCCTGGAGAGGCTCATGGAGATCCGGGGGAAGAATATCGCCGTCCTCGGCCTCGCCTTCAAGCCCGGCACCGACGATATCAGGGAGGCGAGC
>DYTM01000108.1:3672-4739 GCA_020725985.1 Methanomassiliicoccus sp. | reverse complement strand
GCTGCTGAAGAGAGGCGCAGTCGTCAGATGCCACGATCCGAAGGCGATGGAGAACTTCCGGCGGGAGTTCCCGACGGTCGAGCTCTGCCCCTCGGCGAAGGATTGCGTCAGAGGGAGCGAGGCCGTTCTCATTGTCACAGAGTGGGAGGAGTACGCCAACCCCAGTCTCTATGGGGACAAGCTTGTCATCGACGGCCGGGGAATCGTGAGAACGAAGAACTACGAGGGGATATGCTGGTGATTACCTGAAGGCGGTCATTCCGGCGGCGGGGTACGGGGTAAGGTTCCTGCCGATGACTAAGGTTCAGCCGAAGGAGATGCTGCCGGTCGTGGACAAGCCGACGATTCAGTATGTCGTGGAGGAGGCGATCGCCGCCGGGATCACCGACATCATCATTATCACCGGACAGGGGAAGAGGGCGATAGAGGACCACTTCGATCGTTCCCACGATCTCGAGGCGGCGCTCGAGAGAAACGGCAGAAAGAAGGAGCTGGACGAGATCAGAAGGATATCGAACATGGCGGACATCCACTACATACGGCAGAAGGTCCCCCGGGGGCTGGGGGACGCGATCTACTGCGCCCGAAAGCATGTCGGCGAGGAGGCGTTCGCGGTCATGCTCGGCGATACCATCAACATCTCAAAGGTGCCGGTGGTCAAGCAGCTGATGGATGTGTACGAGGAAAGGAAGGCTTCGGTGCTGGCGATCGAGCCGGTGCAGAAGGAGAAGATCAAGGACTACGGCATCGTGAAGGCGAGGAAGGTCAGAGAGCGCCTCTACCTCGTGGAGGACCTGGTGGAGAAGCCCTCCCCCTCGAAGGCACCGTCCAATCTCGGAATAACTGGGACTTACGTGCTGACGCCGACGATATTCGAATGCATCGAGAAGACCGCGCCCGGCTCGAAAGGGGAGATTCAGCTTACCGATGCCCTGAAGATCCTGAGGAAGAAGGAGAAGATCTACGGGTACTGGTTCGAGGGGAAGCGTTACGACATAGGGGACAAGCTGGGCTGGATGAGGACGAACTTCGAACTGACGTTGATGCACCCTGAATTCTCCGCACCG
>DYTM01000108.1:0-3662 GCA_020725985.1 Methanomassiliicoccus sp. | reverse complement strand
GAGACAGCACCTTCGGGAAGCTTTGGAGAATACCGCTACCAAAGACACTTGAGTGCTGCATCCTCGCGGGGATCGAACAGATCATTTGGATCGAGGCGTTCCTCTCTCCTCAAAGAAATAGAAAAGAGGTGGCGCGTCTCCGCGCCGTTGACTTCGTCGCGCCTACGCCCGTTTGACTATCTCCGACGCCTCATCACGAAGAAGGCCACTGCTCCGATCGCCGCAACCGCCACTATCGCCACGACGATCAGACCCAGGTCCGAGGGCTTCTTCATCGTGACCGGCCCGAGATCCTCCGTCTGGCCGGTCGCGATCGTGACATCGACGACTCGATCCTCATAACCCGCCTTCTTGATCGTCACCTTGTTGGCGCCTGGATGAGCCCGAATCGAGAACTCCCCGTCGGATCCGGTGATCGCGAACTCCCCGGTGCTCAGGCTGACGTTCGCCCCCACCATCACATCTCCGTTCTCGTCGACGACCACCCCCTCCACAAGTCCGGTGTCGGTCGTGGTGAACGAGAATCCATACGAAGAGAGCTCGTTCCCTGCCAGATCTTCTCCTTCAACGATGACAAGGTACTCAGTATCGTACTCAAGATCCTCGTCGGGGGTGAAGGTCGCGGTGTTCCCGACCCATGTGATCAATCCCGTCACTCCATCTGACACGGTGAAGGTCACCGAGTCCTCATCCATCGCCTCGGAGAAGGTCGCGGCGATGACCGTGTCAACAAGCACTTCTTCTACGCTCGGAGTGGTTGATTCCACCTCAGGAGCCTGCGTGTCCACGACGAACGTGACCGAGGCACTCTCCACATTGCCCGCATTGTCGGTAGCCCAGACGGTCACCTGATGCTCCCCGTCCGCTAGCGATGCAGCAGAGTAGCTCGTGTTGGCTTCGACGTCGACCGGAGCGGCTCCGTCCACGCTGACCGAGTAGTTCTGAATGCCGGACTCGTCATCTGTCCCTATCCAAGACACAAGAACGTCCTCGGAGTTGAGGTACGAGTCATCCGCGGGGGAGTCTATGGTCAGGGTCGGGGGGCTCTCGTCCGGCACGAGGACGACGACCTCGTCGCTCTCGGCGCTCTCCCCGACCGTTGTGATCGCGGTCACGGTGTACGAGTACTCTCTCCAGCTGACAACTGTCGTGTCATTGTACGATGTCTCGGTTCCATCGATTGTTATCGTGGTCACTTCCACTCCGGAGGTGCGGGTGATCCTGTACTCGATGACATCTGAGCCAAGGGAAAGATCCGGCGCGCTCCAGTCGAGATTCACCCAGGCCTGTCCGGTCGTGTAGGTCAGGTCTCCCGGCGGGCTGACGAATGCGGTCAGGGGGTAGTAGTCGAAGGTGAGCCCCCCTCCCACCGGGTAGGGGTTGTCCACGATCCCGTCGTGGTTGACATCGGGCGTGGTCCAGTCGGACCAGAAGTTCCCGACACCGGAGGTGGAGAACCAGAAGTTGTCGTTCGAATCGTCAGAGGCCTGCATCCTCAAAGGATCGTACGCCATGCCGGTGCCGTTGTTGTTCGAGAGGATGTTTCTATAGATCAAGTTGCCAGCGCAGTTCGTCAGACTGATTCCGTAGTCGCCAGATTCGGCAATCAGGTTGTCGTGGAGGAAGTTCCCGTTGGCTTTCGTCAGTCGGATCCCGTCTCCTGACATGGACTCGATCTTGTTGAACGCGAATTCGTTGCCCGACAACAGGACATCGCCAGCTACGTTTGCTCCGAAGATGCCATGGATTCCGCCTGAGATGCTGTTGTTCTCGACGCGAGAGTTGTTGAAGCGGGCTATGTACAATGGGTAGTCGCACTCCGCCCAGCTGTTGTTCGCCACGAGGTTGTCCCCAGATTGCGGCCCCATCCAGGCGATGAATCCGTATGTGGCGTTGACGACCTCGTTGCCCTCGAACGTATTGTTGCTGCATCCTCCACCATAGTCGACCGTGCCATAGGATTCCATCGCGAGCGCCCCGCCCGAGACGTTCCTGATTCGATTGTCAACGACGACCGTTTCGTGTGTTGAAATGAGAGCTATCGACCACGACCTGTTCTCAAGGTCGTTGTCCCTGATCATCATCTCATTGCAATTGATGATGATGAGACCAGCATGGCCCGTGTCGGTCATGACGATTCTCTCCACGACAGACTCGGTCACGTTGAAAAGGGTGATGCCAGCGGCGAGCTTGAGCATGTCAATCACTTTCGTGGAATTGGAAAGCTTGCAGTCCCTGATGACGATGTGGGAGCTGATGTTCGAGATGAATATGCAGTTCGAGCCCCCTTGGCCGTCGATGTCATACCCTTCGATGATATACGGATCGCTCGCGGATCCATCCCCCGGCCACCCCTCCGCGGTCGCGTTGATCTCGAGCTGCGCGTCCCCTTCGATTCTAATGACGTCGTGCGGGACGTACATCGGCGCTCCCGGGGGAGGAGGTCCGGCCGCCGATCCATGCTCCGATCCTATGTCGACGAAAAAGAAAGAGAATGCGAGGAGGAGCAGGATCGTCACAACTAGAACAGAAGTCTTCCGAGACTTGCCTTTCATAAGGACCATCCTTCCTTATGTGGGTAACTAGGGACATGGAAAATATTTAATACTATCAAGGAGCCGACTGAGTAGATCTCTCGGGAAGGAATGAAGCGAGGGCCATCGACCGGTCCTGGAAGCTCCGATCTGCCTCTGCACCGGACAGAAGGTTGTTCGCCTCCTCACTTCTTTCTTCTCAGAACGTAGACGAGGACGACGATGACGTTCGCGATCACCACGAGTGCGAATATCCAGAGTCCGAAGGTGTTGACCTGGAAGGTGATCGACTTCTCGACGAAGTTCCCCGCCTGATCGTACGCTCGGAGAACAAGGACATGAGAGCCGTCCCTCAGGTCTGTCAGCCTGAGGGAAGTTCCATTCCCGATGTACAGGAAATCGCCGCCATCGAGGCTGTACTCGAACTGCCAGATCCCACTCCCGGAGTCCTGGGAAAGCCAGGTGATCACAGCAACGGAGGATTTGAACACGAAGCCGTCATCGATTTCGAACGAGAGGGAAGGAGGCCTCGTGTCGACGATGAATATGAGCGAACTCTCCGCCATATTTCCCACGCCATCGTACGCCCGCACTGTGAGGAGATGCGTCCTGTCTGTCAGCCCTTGGAGGGAAAGAGAAGTCGCATTCCCGATGGAGACGAACGGCGCGCCGTTGAGAGAGTACTCGAAGTAATCGATCCCGGCGGTCTCGTCCGCCGCGGACCAGTTGATCACGGGGGAGGAGGTATTGAAGAAGAATCCATTGGGGATGTCAAAGTCGATCGACGGAGGCTGAGAGTCGACGAGGAAGCTGACCTCCCCCGTAACGGCATTCCCGGCACGATCGTAGGCACCGACCGTCAGGACATGATCGCCCTCGGAGATGCTGGAGATGCTCACTGACATCGTCGTTCCCAAGTCGATCGTCGGGCCCCCGTCGAGGGAGTACTCGAACCGGTCGATGCCGCTGTTGTTGTCGGTCGAGGTCCAGCTAACGATCACCGGCCGGGAGGTGAAGGCGGTGCCGTTCTCGATGCCGAATGCAAGGGTCGGGGGCTCGGTGTCGACGATGACGTCCAGGGACTCTTCGGCGACATTCCCGGCCACATCGAACACGCGGAGGATGAGG
>DYTM01000107.1 GCA_020725985.1 Methanomassiliicoccus sp. | reverse complement strand
TCTCAAGCCGTCCTCCCAGTAAGTTGTCCAAATCGTTCATTCCGAAGGATATCCTCGCCCCGCGGTCGGGAATGGGCGACCATTTTCCCCACTTCGCGGTGTCCTCCTGGACGTCATATCCGAAGCTCTGGATCCTTCCGCCTCTGAGCGTGAATAGGTACCTCGGCCGCTTTATCTCGCAGCCTCTGAGCTTGAATATCTCGATCTCCCTGATTCTCCTCTTCTGGTACTCGAGCGAACTCAGGAATATGACTCCGTCCCCGAGGTAGTCCAGCTGAGGGTCGGAGCTTTCCAGGACGAAGAGCACGTTGGCCCCGTAGCCTTCCACAACATCATTCTGGATTGTCAGGATGAGCTTCGCGCAACTCTCCCCGTATTTCTGGGCCAAGGCATCGATGCTGTCAATGACGATCAGTGACTTCGTTTCCCGCTTGGTCTCGAGCGTCTTGTATATCGCCTCAAGCTCGCTCAGATCCCGACCAATCGAGACCGAGATCCTCGTCGGACCGCCGGCGGTTCCTCCGATACCCTTCAGAGCGGTCAGTCCCGCCTTCGGGGGCGGACTCGGACCTCCGTTCTTTTCCATGTCCGCCGCCGCGAGCGCGCGGGAAGTCGTCTCCCCCCGGTTTACCTTATCCCTCAACCAAGGGAACTGAGTGAAGAGGGAGGCGTCCGAAACCCGGGTGGAGAGGTAGTAGCTCTTCTCTATCGCCGACAGGTCCTCGATAGTCTGCAGGGCGAATGTGGTCTTGCCCGTCCCGGCGTTCCCGCGAAGGATGAGAGAATGACCTCCTGGATTGGTGAAGAAAGTGATGATCTCAGGAGGAGTCCTGAACGCACCGCCTTCGGCGCTCATCGGGCCTCCACCTTCCGAAGATCAGCTGGCATCGCATCAAAATCCTGGGCGAGCCGCTTAAACCTTTGCCGCACATTATCTCCGTTGATATTGAGGGTGACTGCCTATTGACCATTCCCGCTTCCTGCTGCTACCGCGCCACTGCGAAAAGTATAAAGAGCATCGACCTGAATCCAGATACCCGGAGGACAGAGAATTGAAGGCGGTTGTTCTTGCGGCTGGCGAGGGAACCAGACTCCGCCCCTTCACCGTGTCGCGCCCCAAGGTGATGATCCCGGTTGGAAACAAGCCGATACTCGAGTATGTTGTCGGCGCTCTCGTAGCGAACGGTCTCAGGGACATCGTGCTCGTGGTTGGCTACAGAAAGGAGAGGATAATGTCCCACTTCCAGGATGGGAAGAAGTTCGGAGCGAGGATAGCGTATGCGATCCAGGAGAAGCAGCTGGGCACCGCTCATGCGCTTTCTGTGGCGAGCCAGTTCATCGATGGGGATTGCATGGTCGTCGCAGGGGACAACCTCATAGACGGGAGGACTGTCGCGGATCTCCTGCAGAACTGCAGGGTCCCCGCGGTCCTGGTGACCGAGAGCGAGATCCCGTCGAAGTATGGCGTCGTCCAGGTGGAGGGTGAGAGGGTCTCCTCCCTCGTGGAGAAGCCGGAGCGGCGGATAGGCAACGTCATCAGCACCGGCATGTACTGCCTGAACCAGGAGCTGCTGAGGAAGATCGAAGAGGGGGTGGCCGCCGGGCTGCCCGGGATCACCCATGTCCTTCAGGCGCTCGTGTCGAGAATCCACGTCTCCGCCGTCCAGACCACGGGGAAATGGATCGACGCGATCTACCCCTGGGACATCATCGGAGTCAACGCCGCGGCTCTCTCCTTTCAGGGACAGGATATTTCCGGAACGGTTGAGTCGGGCGCGACGATCAAAGGTCATGTTTCGATCGGATCGGGCACCAGGATCAGATCCGGGAGTTACATCGAAGGGCCGGTCGTCGTCGGGGAAGGATGCGACATCGGACCGAATGTCACAATACTGCCGTCGACGAGCATCGGAAACGGGGTCCAGATCGAGCCGTACACATACATCTCGAACTCGGTCATCATGAACAACGTTCACATCGGTTCGCACTCACATCTCTCGCATTCAGTCCTGGACGATGGTGCGCGAGCCGCTACGGGATTGATGTCCCCAAGCGGCCCCGCTTACGCCAAGGTGGACGAGGAGTTCTTCAAGCTCGAGAACGTGGGGTTGTTGGTGGGAGAGGACTCTGTCATAGGGGCGGGAGTTGTCACCGCGCCAGGAACGATCGTGGGGGCGGGTTGCAGAATCGGGAACGGGGTCAGAGTCGCAGGCAATCTTGAGAACAAGAGCGTCGTGGTCTGAATGTGCGGAATCGTCGGGTACACGGGCTCAAGACAGGCAGTGGATATACTGCTCGACGCCCTGAAGCGGCTCGAGTACCGGGGGTACGACTCGGCCGGAATAGCGGTCTGCGGGAAGGGTGTGCAGATATTCAAGGACAAGGGGGAGATATCGAGTCTTGAGAAATCCCTTCCCAGGATCCACGGTACCGTCGGGATCAGTCACACCAGGTGGGCGACCTGCGGGAAGCCTTCGAAGGAGAACGCCCATCCCTTCGCGGATTGCACCGGGAGGTTCGCGCTCGTCCACAACGGCATCATTGAGAACCACCGGCAGTTGCGCCAGAAGCTTGAGTCTGAAGGGCACCGTTTCACCTCCGAGACGGACACGGAGGTCCTCGTCCATCTGCTCGAGGCGAACTTCAATGGGGACGTCCACAGCGCCCTCAGGGAATCCCTCAAGGAGGTCAAGGGGACCTATGCGATCGCGGTCGCGAGCAGCGACTCCAACGAAATAGTTGCCGCGAGAATGGAGAACCCCCTCGTGATCGGCCTGGGGGTGGGGGAGAACCTCGTGGCTTCGGATGTCCCGGCGCTCCTGAACTACACGAACAAGATACTCCATGTCATGGACGGCGAGACCGCAGTCATTTCGCCCGATTCGGTGGCGATATACGACGAGTCGGGTGCGGAGGTGAAGCGCAATCCAAGCACGGTCACCTGGACGATCGAGGACGCCGAGAAGGGAGGGTTCGAGCATTTCATGCTCAAGGAGATACTCGAAGGACCGAGCTCGATCCACAACTCCCTGCTCGGGTCACTCGACGGGGTGGAGGAGGGAGAGTTCCTCCAGGACGTGGGCTTCAAGTCCGTCAAGATCGTCGCTTGCGGCTCTTCCTTCCACGCCGCGATGATCGGAAAATACGTCATCGAGAACCTCTCCCATATCCCGACCACCCTGGAGCTTGCCTCGGAGTACCGCTACTCGCATGGAACGAAGGAGTCCCCGCTCGTCATCCTGGTGACTCAGAGTGGCGAGACCGCGGATACCTTGGCCGCTGCCAGAGAGGCGAGGAGGAGGGGGTGCAGAACGCTCGCGATCACGAACGTCGTGGGGAGCACGATAACGAGGGAGGTGGACGAGGTCTTCTACACCCGGGCCGGGCCGGAGATCGGGGTGGCCGCCACCAAGACATTCCTCACTCAGCTCGTCGCGTTGTCCCTGCTCGCGATGAGAATGGGGTTCGCCCGGCGCCAGCTCGATCACGAGCGCCTTCGTATTCTGAAGGCCGAGCTGAGATCGATGCCTCGATACGTCGAAGCGGTGATCGATGGCGCGCAGCAGATCGAAGGCTCGGTGGAGATGCTCGCCGGGGCGAGGGACGCGTTCTTCATCGGGCGCAACATCAACTTCCCGACGATGTTGGAGGGGGCGCTGAAGCTCAAGGAGATCTCCTACATACACGCCGAAGGCTACGCCGCAGGCGAGCTCAAGCACGGGCCGCTCGCGCTCCTTGACTCAAGAACCCCAGTGGTCGCGGCCTGCATCAAGGACCACACCTATGACAAGATGCTGTCGAACGTCTCCGAGGTGGCGGCGAGGGACAGCCCTGTGATCGGGATCGGATACGAGGACGACATGGACCTGAGATCGATAGTGGACAGATTCATCGGCATACCGAAGGTCGATCCGATCTTCTCACCGATCCCTATCACCGTGGTTCTTCAGCTCCTCGCCTATCACACCGCGAAGCGGAAGGGATGTTCGATAGACAAACCGAGGAATCTCGCCAAAAGCGTCACGGTCGAGTGATCACAGCCTCTCCGGGCAAATTTCCCTTCGGGAGCAGGACCTGCACTTCCCGGCCCTGTTGTGGTTCCGGTGAACCTCCCCAGTCTTCATGAGTCCTCTCATTTCGTCGAGCTTGGATAGGAGGAGAGTTCGGAGTTCCTGGTCGTACTCGATATCGTGCTCGATGTCGTCGTATCTCAGTATTCCGTGAGAGACCTTCGCGCCGCCCTCGTCCTCGAGCAGGAGGCAGTACGCAGCAACTCTGAGAATATGGGAGAAGAGGGGCCCCTTTGGTTTCCTGCCGGTCTTGACATCGACCGGAATGAGCTCCCCCTCCACTTCGACTATGTAATCAGGGCGCCCCGAGAGGCCGTATCTTTCGGACCTGAGAATCCTCGATTCCCTTCCGCCAACGTACGCTATCGTGCCCTCTATGTCCCGCCTCCTTCTCTTCTCCCGAGCGATGCTGCTCGCGCTGAGGGAGAAATAGAGGGCAACACTGGCCGCGATCAACCAGACCAGAGCCGCCGCCTCATATATCAGGGCGATCTCCGGCTCGACGCCCAGTATCGTGACGGCGTTGAGGGTGATGACCATAGCGACGATCGCGAATATGACGAGGATCTGCTCGTACTGGGCCCTCTTTCTCTCCTCCTTAGCCGAGGCGGATCTGTAGAGGACAAAGACCGCGGAGACGATCCACGGGACCGACAGTATCCCGAGAATCCTGCTCCAACCCTCCGCATTGTCTACCGGCTTGAACAAGACGCCTATGAGGGCGAGAAAGGTCGCGGTGATCGCAAACCAGAGGACAGTCTTCTCCCAGATCCTCGCCTTGGCCTCCTGGTCGATGATGGAGGCGAGTTCTTCCGAAAGGGCCTCGTGGACCTTCTCGCCTTCCTCCAGGATCGGGGAGGTCACGTCCTCCTTCTTGCTCAGCCACCAACTCAGAGGGCAGTAACCGTACCTCTCCAAGTCGCTGGCGGAGATGGTCTCCATCAAGGCATTGGTATGATTCTTCAGGCTCTAATACTTGCAGGGTCTATAAGTGGCTGCCCGCGACGACCTCGCAGCGGTGGTCCACCAGGGAGGAATCGGTGATTCTTATTCCCTCTCCGCCGTCGATGCCGTCTACGTACCCGAACCAGTAGATGACCAATCCGTCCCCGAAAAGCTCTGTGTATGGGCTCAGCTGGCGCCTCGTGTTCTTCTGAATCTC
>DYTM01000106.1 GCA_020725985.1 Methanomassiliicoccus sp. | reverse complement strand
CATTTCCCCGAGGGGGTGATGAGTATCGTGTCCTCCCCGGCCCTCGCGCTTATGTTCCCGGCAGTGCCGAAGGTGAGACTGCGGTCGTAGAGGAGTTTCCCGAAGCTCACCATCTCCTTCCTGATCGCCTTTTCCGATGTCATCTTAGCGCCCCCTCAACCTCTCCAGTTCACTCGGGCCGAGGATGCCGATCTCGGTGACGAAACCGGTGACATACTTGCTTGGGGTGACGTCGAACGAGGGATTGAGGGCCTTGACCCCCTCCGGGGCGATCCTCCGCCCCTCGATCTCGGTCACCTCGCTCTCCTCCCTGCTCTCGATCGGAATGCTTTCTCCGGACGAGATGGAGAAGTCGAAGGTAGAAACCGGTGCGGCGGCGTAGAACGGGATTCCCAATTCCCTCGCCAGAACGGCCTTCTCGTATGTGCCGATCTTGTTGGCGAAATCGCCGTTCGACGCGATCCGATCCGCCCCTACGATGACGATGTCCACACCCTTCCTCATGAAGTGCCCCGATGCCCCGTCCGCGATGACCGCGTGACGGATTCCCTCGTTTCTCAGCTCCCATGAGGTCAGCCTCATGCCCTGGAGCCTGGGGCGGGTCTCCGACACGTAGACGAACAAGTCCTTTCCCATCTCCCTCGCCATTCGAATAGGCGCCAGCGCTGTTCCGACATCCACCGCCGCCAACGCTCCGGCGTTGCAGTGAGTCATCACCTTGGAATCATCCCTGATGAGGTCCGCGCCGTGCTTGCCGATCGACAAGCATCTGTCGACGATGTCGTTCGCATATGCGTCCGCGGAGGAAAGGGGATCGCCCCCTGAGCGAATACAACGGAGCATATGATCGACCGCATGGAACAGGTCGTTCGCCGTCGGTCTCGTCCCCTTTAGAAGTCCTGCCGCGCCCTCGATGTCCGCGTTCTCCATGGCAGCGAGGGCCATTCCGTATGCAGCCGCGGCCCCGATCGAAGGGGCTCCCCGAACGGTCATGTTCCTTATCGCCTCCGCGACGTCCTCGTGCCGGTCAAGCTCCGCCACCTCGAAGCGATGAGGAAGAGCTCTCTGGTCGATCATCATGACCTTCCCGCTCTCGAACCAGACGGCCCTCCTCTCGATGACCGTGCCGTTCAGGCGTATCCTCAAGGCATCACGCTGGAGACATCACACTCTGAGATAGAAAAAGATTGGTCTCGCACCTCCGGTCTGTCATTTCCAGATATCAGAGGCTCGGTCTCCGGCATCGGGACACCTTTTATATTCGCGTACTCAGTTGAAAGGGCCGTTAAGCTGCAAGGGCTGGTGAGATGGAGGGCAACGCTTCGTTCCACGTCTACTCGACCGAAAAAGGGCTGAAGCAGATATCGAATCCTCTCCGCCAGCGAATCCTTGGAGAGCTCGGAAAGGCCGATCTGAGCCTGAGCGAGATCGCGACGATCACCTCGAGGGCCCAGTCGACATTGTCGAGCCATCTCGAGGAGCTTGTGAGGGAGGGACTGATCTCATCCAGAGACGATCCCGGCGACAACAGGAGGAAGGTGTTCTTCCTGACCGCGAGACCGGTCGGCAGTGCGGTCGTCCCTCGTGAAGATCTGAAGGAGGCGGTCGGCACGACAATCTCCGGGTCGATAGGCATGCCGAGCACCTTCCTCAAAGGGGTCGTGAGGTCGATAATCCTCGGCATGGAGTCGTTCGGCCTTCAGATGGACCCGGTCCTCAAGGATATCGGCAGGATGATAGGCACCGAGATCTCCAAGAGGATGCAGTCGAATTCGATCGAGGGCGTTATCAGGGAGATCCAGCATTTCTACGACGAGCACGAGCTCGGGGAGGTGTGCGTGTTCTCGGTGAGGCCGCTCAAGCTGATAATAAGGGACGAGTACAACTGCTACAAGATCCCCGAGGCGGGGAAGACCTTCTGCCTCCTCAACGAGGGCATTCTGGGAGCGATACTCGAGAGCAGGACCGGGATGTCCCTCATGTTCGTCGCCGACACCGAGTGCCTCGCCAGCGGGTACAGCCACTGCAAGTTCTCGATCGAGCCTGCCGAACGTTGACGTTCTCGATCGTGGGGAAGAAGATGGGATAAGGGGTTTGAGATCAAGGCGTGTACTTGAACGGATGCCTCACCGACTCCTTCTGATAGAGTATCTCGTCGAGCGTCGGCCTCCCTTCGATCGCCTTTCTGATCGCGTACCTGGCCGCCTTGTAGTTGTTCACCTTCACCCTCTGCCTGTTCGCGGCGGCCGGATGAACGAACACGTTTGCCAGGAGGACGACATCCTCCAGCATCTCCTTGGGAAGGAAGCCGTCTTCGATGCTCGCCTCGATCGCCCACTTCAGCCCCGCCACGGCGTGGACGTAGAGCAGCTCCTCCTGCTTCTTCGTCCTCGTGGTGATGGTCGGGACAAGCAGGGTCCTCGGTGTCTCGTGAACGATCCTCATCTTTCCCGCGCCAGCATCAGCCTTCAGCGCCCTCTCGATCGCGATGTCGACCGGTCCGCCCTTCAGTCCTATCAGAAGGTCGGTGTGGGCGATCTCGTGGTAAGGCGGCCCGGCGAAGCCCTCTCCCACCTTCAATGCGAAGTTGTCAACCACCCTTGGCGTCTGCGGGGTCGCCGGAACCTTCGTGTGTATCTTCTTGTTCCCGAGAATGTAGGTGGTCTCCCGGGGCTTGATCTTTCCGAGTATCTCGAGCTCGATCCTCAGCTCCTCCTTGTCCTCGTGCCTGAAGGCGTCTCCGGGCATCGACGGTCGTCTGGAATGGCCGACCTCGAGCCCCATCATCGTAAGTCCTTCTTTCACAGATTGATTGCCGCTCGTCCTCGCCACGATCCTCACGAGCTTCTGGATCTTCTGCTGGAGCTGCCTCGCTTCCTCCAGCTCGCCCTTCTGCACGTGCCTGTAGATCTTCTGCCATATGTCCGGGATCATGTTGGCGCTTGCCAGGATGAGGCCGTCCGCACCGCTCATGAGTGCCGCGGTCCCCACCTCGTCGTAGCCGCAGAGGATATTGATCTTCGTGCGGATCTTCTCGAACAACGCGGTCATATATGGCATGTCGCCGCTCGAGTCTTTGACGGCGATGACATTGCTCAGATAGGCCAGCCCCTCGGTCGTCCACCACTGCTGGTGCATTCCCGCACACTGCGGAATGTTGTATAGGATGATCGGGAGCCCGACCTCGTTCACCGCGTCGAAGTGCTCGTATATCTCCTTCCAAGTGGGGTTGAAGTAGTATGGGGTGACGACCAGCGCGGCCTTCGCCCCTAATTCCACAGACTTCCTGGTGAGCTCGACGGTGTTCTTGGTGCTGCTCGCCCCGGTGCCGGCGATGACCGGCACCTTTCCCTTCACATGATCGACCACGATCTCGAGGGTCCTCAGCCTCTCCTCGTCCGAGAGGTAGACGAACTCGCCGGTCGTGCCGGCGACGACGAAGCCATCCACGTCCTTCATGAGATAGTCGACCAGGTCCCTCAGTCCCTGCTCGTTTATCGTCTCGTCCTTGTTGAATGGGGTCACTATCGCGGGATATATTCCCTTCAACCACTCCGCCCTCGGCATCTAGGCCGCCCCCTTGTTGAACGCCATGTCGATCGCCTCCATTGTCGCCTTGTAGAAGTTCTTGAACAGTACCGCCCTGTCAAGCGCGTTCGGGTGGACGAAGGCCTTCGTGAGCATGACATGCGTGTCGATCATGCTCACCGGAATAACGCCCGATTCAACCTTGTCCGCGATGGCCTTGGCGATACCCGCCTGTGCCGGCCCGTACATGATGTTCGCCTGCCTCAGGTTCTTCAGCTCCACCTGCGGGACGATGAGGCAGCAGGGCTTGGCGGAAAGGTTCGGCTCCAGGACGCTCGGAAGCGCCTCGAACCCCCTTCGAAGGTAGACAAGCTGGCTCGCGAAAGACACGCCGACCGGACCGTTGCTGGTGCCGGCGACCAGGTCGATCCCGACCTTGTTTATCCCCTCCCCCGCTCCAGCGCCGCCCATCATGATCTTCTGCGTCAGAATCTCGGCCGAGGTGATTCCGATATCCTCGAACCTATTCTCCAAGGGAATTTCCGGGACCTCGAAAGTAGGCTCAGAAGGAGGGACCTTCCCGATCTTCTCCAGCTCGAGTCGGATCTCCTCCCTGTCCTCGTGAAGGATCACACCCCCCTCTTTCAGGGGACCTCTAGTCTTCCCCATGTCGATGCCCATGTACTTGAGGGCAATCTTGACTGGCACCGGACCTCCGTATCTGCAGAAGATCCGAGAAAGCTTCTGAACCGTCAGCTGATGCTTCCTCGCCTCGTCCATCTTCCCTGATTTGGCGGCTTTGAAGACCTTCTGCCATACGTCCGGGTATACCTGAGCGCTTGCCAGTATCATGCCGCTGCATCCTCCGGCGAGTGAAGGGAGGACCACCTCATCATGCCCAACGACGACGTCGATCTTGCCCTCCACCTTCTCCAGAACCTCCATTGTGTACGTGAGGTTCCCCGAGGAGTCCTTCAGAGCGACGATGTTGTCCAGATCGACCAGATCCTCGATGACCCTTCTCGGCAGGTATCCGCCCACGGTCTGGGGGATGTTGTACATGACAATCGGGATGTCCACCGCCCTCGAGAGCTGGTAGAAGTGCTCGTATATGCCCTTGTCCGAGGGATGCAGGAAGTAGGGCGTGACGACGATGACCGCGTCTGCCCCGGCATCCTGAGCGTACTTGGAGAGCTCGATGACGTGCCGAGTGCAGGGATCGCCGGTCCCGGCGATCACTGGCTTCTTGCCGTTGGCCTCGTCTATGCAGATGTCGAAGATCCTCTTCCTTTCATCGTAGCTGAGGTAGTCGAATTCCCCAGTGGTTCCGCAGGGAACGAATCCGTCGACGTGATCGAAAACGGTTCTGACAAACGATCGAAAAGCCTCCTCGTTGACCCCTTCGCTCTTGTCGAAGGGGGTGACGAGGGCTGGATAGACCCCCCTGAGTCTGAAGCTCTTTGTCATAAGCTTAACCCGTCACCCGATAGGAGTTCCGTTAATTAAATTGTCGACGTTTCCACGGGAATCGCCATCTATTCCATTGTTAAGAATGACAGTGACTGGAGGGGCGCAACCTTGGCTGATCGGAGACCGACCCACGCCTCCCGTCTCAATTTCCTGGAACCCCGAGAACAGGAATCCGACTTGCTTTCTGATCAATGCCCCCGATTGGGAGTGATAGGTCTGAGAATCGAGTTGCTTCGGGGAATAGTTTAAGTTGAGGATTTGTCAATGATTCCTGACAGTGAGGATAGGATGAAGTTCGAGATTCCAGAATCTCTGA
>DYTM01000105.1:4275-5505 GCA_020725985.1 Methanomassiliicoccus sp. | reverse complement strand
CCCTCCCGCGATCGCGATCGATCCCGCCGTACCTGGATCCATTCCCCCGCTCCCGATAGCGAGAGTCATGTTGTATCCACAGACTACGCCGGGATCGGACTCGACGAGTACATAGTAGTAGGCGAATTCGGAAACGAGGGTGACATTCGCCATCTCCATGTTCCCAGGCGAGGCAGAGGAGTTCAGGAGTGTTGAAGCATCGGGGGCGTAGAGATAGAGGTCTAGATCTCCCTCCGACCCGTTGAACCGGATCGCGACGCTCAGATTGTCTTCGGCGTACAGGTACACCTTGTACCAATCCTCATCCATCCATCTCAACGATTCGAACACACCGGGCTCGACGTGGGCGGCGTCGGGCGGACCGTCGTTCTCCTCGAACGCATCGTCTGGCACAAAGCTCCCGATCAGGTCTACCCATCCGCAGTCTTCGCCCTGACTGATGCTCGAGTCCTTCGAGTACCGCCATGAGACCGTGTGAGTGCCGCCAGGAATCTCGTAGGCGAAGTATTCCCATCCGGTCTCGCCGCTGAGGTTAGCGACCACCCCGCCATCGACCAGGAAATCGAGTTTGTCAACCACCGGCTGGCAGGAGACCTTCCAGTAGAAGGAGAGGGAAAGGGGACCAGTGACGGTCGTGGCGAAGGAGCTGCTCCCGCCGTCTCCAACGTCCCCGCTCTGAACCGAATCCCCGCCGAAGAAGAAGTGATGGTCGACCCCAACCCAGCGCGCGATTCCCGCAGACTGGAACGGAAGTGATCCATTGTCGACCGCCTCGGCAGGCGATATCGGGGCGTAGTAGGGGAAGAAGTTCGTCACGAACCCTGGTGTGCTCTCGGGAACATCAGGTGACTGGGAGGAGACCTGGGTGGGAAGTCCCTCTGAGTAGCCGGCTTCGTATGCCTCAATCCGGAATGAGGATGTTTCGCCGGTGAGATAGGCCGCGCCGACGTCCAGGTAGAAATCCTCTGTTCCAGCTTGATACACGTCACTGAACTCGCTCACGTCCAGACACAGGAACGTGGGGAATCTGTTGTCGGTGTCGCCAGCGAAATAGGGGATCTTTGTCTGAACAGGAGAGGATTGCCCGCCGACGCCGAATTCGATTGAAGGCGTTCTCGATGGGGCGGTGTTGAAGTGGCAGACAGCGAGCATGGCAGGATCGTAGTCCTCGATGTCCTCGATGTAGGTTAGGAAGAGGAGCCCGTTCTGCCCGATTTCCTTGAACGCTCC
>DYTM01000105.1:2991-4265 GCA_020725985.1 Methanomassiliicoccus sp. | reverse complement strand
CTCCGTAGGTCATCCAGTAATATCCCCCCTCCGCAAAGGAGGAGTTCCAGGAGTTCACTATTCTGAAGGCCCCAGTGTCGCCGTCGTCGGCTATTGAGTCATCGTATCCCACGACGGTCTGGGCGTGGTTCAGCCCGGTGGAATCGTACTCGGCAGCCGATACTATCCAATTGCCATCCGCGAAGCCGGGTGAAAATTCTGAGGCATCGAGTGCGAATGTGACCGGCCTCCCACTCGAGACCAGAGCCTTCACATCGTTCACGGTCGCGTCGCCGTTGTAGTCCATGAAATACACATCGTTCGCTCTGTGCAGCGGCGCGTTCCTGAAAGCTCCCTGGTTCCCCCAGGAGACGAGGTCGTAGTCACGATATGGCATATTTGTGAGAGTGGCAACGCCCCAGTCCCTGATCACATATCCGTTCGAGCCCATCCAGGAGCCGCTGTCGGTTCCCCCGTTCACCTTGTTGTATGTCCATGCGGGACTCACCAAATGACTCTGGTTGCCTGTTGAGGCGTCGGTCCATCCGTTGTCCTTGGCCTCGAGGAAGCCGTAGTCATAGTAGGTCATCGCCCACGCGGCGCACGACCCTTGACCCGCCTGATTGCCGACGATCGGGAAGCTTGAATCGGTAGAGAGGTCGTAGGAGCTGGACAACCCGCCTTCGAGGTCGACGGAATCGACGATTCTCGCCGTTCCAATCATCTCTTCCCATTCCGCCTCGGTAGGAGGCGCGAGACCGGTCCCGTAGCCATCGATGACGCGGTTGTAGTCTGCCCCCGGAATCTTGGTACCTATGCTCTCCTTCATCAGGGAGACCTCGGCAGAGGTGAGGAGATGGTAGCTGACCCTCGTCTCGCCTGCGCCCGCAGGAATCGCATACGTACCAATCTCCGACGGATCATCCTCTAAGCCCGGCATTCCCGACTCGACATCCAGATCGCCGTCATTGAGGGTGCTGGCACCCGCGACCGGAACCATCGACAGCAAGGAGGTGATCAGCAGGAAGCCGCTGGCTAGCACGATGACTTCTCTTCTCATCCAAGTCTCACCATCATCCCGAGAACAATCCGAGACAGGATCACCAACGTCCAATCCGACGTCGCCCGGGTTTGATGCAGGAGCATGCGGTCCAGGCAATAACTATTTTTCCATGAGATTATCCCTTGTGGAAATCCGATTGGATAATCGAACACGCGCCCGCCCAATTCTTCAATGGCGAGTCGATTCGCAGCGGCGACTGGTCAAGCGACAATCTCAGAAAGCTGACTCAAAC
>DYTM01000105.1:1883-2981 GCA_020725985.1 Methanomassiliicoccus sp. | reverse complement strand
TTTAAGCGTGATTGGTAGTATTCAAGGCCAGAGTCGGTGCCGCTGATGGCTCTCTCCATCGAGCTGATCGTGATCATCGCTGCCGCAGCGGTTCTGGCGATCGTGGTGTTCTTCGAGTTGAGATACATGCGGTCAAGACGAAGAGAGAAGGTCGAGACGGCCCTGCTCCGCGACGATGCGTACAACGCATTGATCACCACCAGAGCGGTTTCCCGAGCTTTGAAGGAGAAGGAGAGGGATACTGCGGATGCTGACCGCCTCATCATGGAGGCGGAGAGGGCGTATCAGAGGCAGGACTACGCGTCCTGCAAGGATCTGGCGGACAAGGCCCGGGTGACCTTGAAAGGGGCGAAGGTGAAGGAGGAATTGCAGACCTTCGAGGATATCGCCTCCGCGCCTGCGCCCGAGGCGGAGAGCACCATACCCTTCCAGGAGACGAAGAAGCTGCCGGAGAACTACCTCGAATCGAAGTTCATGATAGAAAGTGCAAGGCTGTGCATTCTGTCAGCGGTCGAGAAATGCCTGGACACGAAGGACGCCGAGGCGCAACTGGAGGAAGCGAAGGGTCTTTTCGAGAAGGCGGAGTACACGGGAGCTCTGAGATGCGCCCTCAGGGCGAAGCGATGCGCCGAGGGGCAGAAAGTCGACCCTCCCGCTCGTCCAGAGCCGGCGAAGGTGGCCGAGAAGACGGAGAAGGTAGAGGAGAAGGCGCCTGGGATCGCCGAATGCCCCGGGTGCGGCACCAAGGTCGGCCCGGAGGACCGATTCTGCAGGCGGTGCGGCGCCAAAATCCGAATCCTCAAGTGCCCTTCGTGCTCAGCAGAGGCGGACGAAGAGGACCGATTCTGCGGGAAGTGCGGGACAAAGCTGAGGGAATAAGGGATCATTGCGGCCTCTCGGTCACCACGTTCAGGCGGTCCGAAAAACTGAGAACTTTTTTATATCCACCACCTCATCCTTAGACCGGTCAAGATGATCCTGGTGAAACTGGGTGGCAGCGTAATTACGGACAAGACCCGGCTCAGGGCCTTCAAGAAGGAGAGCGTCACCAGGCTCGCGAGGGAGATCACCCGGGCGGGAAAGAGGATAATCATAGTG
>DYTM01000105.1:0-1873 GCA_020725985.1 Methanomassiliicoccus sp. | reverse complement strand
ACGGCGCAGGCTCGTACGGTCACGTGGTCGCTCACAGATACAAGCTCCAGCACGGATATGTTGCGGACGAGCAGCTACAGGGATTCAGCAAGGTCATGTGCGACGTCCGGGATCTCAATCTGAAGGTCATCAAGGTCATGGAGAAGGAAGGGCTGAACCCTGCGTCCATACCTCCGAGCGTGTGCGCGGAACTGGACGGCGGCAGACTCGTCCATCTTGACCTGGATTTGTTCGAGAGGTATGCAGCCATCGGGGCGATGCCGGTGACATTCGGGGATGTCTGCCTCGACCGGAGCAGGAAATTCGGCATATGTTCGGGGGATCAGCTCATGGAAAGGCTAGCCGCGCACTTCAGGCCGGAGAAGGTCATCTTCTGCGCGGACGTCGACGGGATATTCTCTTCGGACCCCGCAACAGACCCGAGAGCAAGGCTGCTGAAAGAGGTGGACAGGTCGGTGCTGGAGAGCCTTCCGAGGGAAACGAGATACATAGACGTGACCGGATCCATTTTTGGCAAGATCGAGTGCATGCTGCGAATGGCCTCTCAAGCCGGGGAGTGCATGGTGATCAACGGGAACGCCTCGGGCAGGCTCGAGTCGGCACTCAGGGGTCGAGAGGTCAAAGGATCGAGGATAGTGGGTGGATGAGGATATGAGGAAGATCGAGAGGAGGAAGGCGGACCATGTCGATGTTGCGGTCAGTGAGGACGTGGTCTCGGCCCGCAACTACTGGGATGACGTGAGCCTGGTCCATACTTCGCTCCCGGAGGTGGACCTTGACGAGATCGATACCTCGATCAAGCTCTTCGGTAGGAAGCTCTCCTTTCCCCTCGTTGTGACGGCCATCACCGGTGGCTACCCCAAGGCGGAGAGGATCAACGCGAACATCGCCGATGCCTGCCAGGAACTCCAGATCGGGATGGGGGTGGGGAGCCAGAGGGCCGCCCTTGAGAAAGGAGAGGACAGGAGCTATACTCTTCTCAAGGACTTCGACATCCCGCTGAGGATCGGCAACATCGGCGTCCCGCAGCTCGTCCGTCAGAGGAAGCGCCCTGCGTTTGACAGATCCGCGATCCAGAAGGCGTTCGACATGATCGACGCCCATATTCTCGGCATCCATCTCAATTTCCTCCAGGAGGTCGTCCAGCCGGAAGGTGACACGAACGCCAAGGGATGCCTGTCCGCGCTGAGGGAGGTGGCCAGGGAGTTCCCTGTGGTTGTGAAGGAGACAGGAGCCGGCATATCGAACGAGGTTGCCCTCAAGCTCAAAGGGACCGGCATCCGAGGGATCGATGTTTCTGGGACAGGACGAGCTTCTCGGCCGTCGAGATGTTCAGGTCCGAGAGGATGGGGGACGAGAAGGGGGTCACGATCGGCGAGACCTTCCGGGACTGGGGCATACCGGCTCCGGTATCGGTCATCCTCGCCAACGTCGGCCTCCCGCTGATCGCGAGCGGGGGCATCCTGAACGGGTTGCACATTGCCAAGGGGATCGCGATGGGAGCGAGCTGCGCCGGGACGGCGAGGCCTTTGCTCGAGGCCGCACTGGAATCGTCGGACAGGGTCAGGGGCAAGCTGGAGCTGATGAGGGACGAGTTCAAGGCCGCGATGTTCCTCACCGGATCGAGGAAGGTGGCGGACCTGAGCAAGAAGGAGTTCGTCGTCACAGGGGCCACGAGGAACTGGCTCCTCCAGACGATGGAATGAGGTGAGCGGATGGACGTCCAGAGCGAGATGGAAAGGATCGTCGGAGAGATCGACAGGCATCTCATGTCCTATCTCGAGGAAGGAAGACCAGAGAAGCTTGTGAAGGCGGTGCGGCACTACCCCGAAGCGGGGGGAAAGAGGCTCAGGCCCGCCCTCACCTACCTCGT
>DYTM01000104.1 GCA_020725985.1 Methanomassiliicoccus sp. | reverse complement strand
CTGGCTGCCGAGAATGTCTGGGAAGAATGCATCGGGCATCGAGTCGACTAACGAATCGTCAAGGCTATTATGCGCCAAACCTCATATCCGTCCAATGACCCGCCGTGACTGGACATCTCCATCCCGATTCATCAGGAAATCGACGAACCTCGCCGTCTCGCCGATTGCAGTCAGTCTCCTCCACGAGGCGAAGGACCTCGCCCGAATCCCGGGGGTGAGGCTCCTCACGAAGACGGCCCCCTGTCACATGGCTGCCGTCGCCAGATACTGCAGAGAGGAGGGGATCGTCGGGGCCTCTTCCGAAGGGGTGAGATGCATACTAGGGTCGTCGTGCCTCGGCCTCGTCGACGCCCCAGAACGGGTGAAAGCGGGTAAGCTCAATCTTCCCTATACGAGCGGAGAGTCGGCGGCAAAGACTCTGCAAGACTCGATAGCCATGATTGGAAGGGAGGGAAGAAGATATGGGGCGCTGCTGATGGCGCCCCTCGACCTCGCTCCGGTAGAGCCCGATGTCATCGTCATCTACCTGACTCCCGCCCAAGCCCTGAGGCTGATCATCGGTTTCGCGTACAAGAATGGCGAGGCGCCTCGGACGACCATGACTGGACAAGGGAGTTTGTGCGCCTCGATCGCCAAAGCCTTGAAGCAGGGAGAGGTTGTGTTCGACATACCATGCATAGGGGACAGGGCCTATGGGCTCGTCCAGGAGAACGAGATGCTGGCCGCCTTCCCCGCCAGCAGGATTGACGACCTGGTCGAGGGGCTGAAGGCCACCGAACCCACGTCATCCCATCCCTTCAGGCCGTTTCTCGGCTGGCCGGTAGTCCTTCCGCCGGAGTTCGATCCCAGACCTGACGAAATAACTTGAGCGGAAGCTGAATGAGCGCCCGAGGCTCCCGGCGAGATTATATATACGCGCGAAATGCTCACTGGGGGAGGAGGAACCAAGATGGTACTGACGCCGCACATGAGACAGATGGGTGTGACTCCCAACCTTATGAACACGACGAAGCAGGTGACCTGCCCCCGCTGCGGCAACAATTTCAGTCTATTCCAGTCCAGGGCGATCGCCTGCAGGGGATGCAGGAAGGCGGCGACAAGCTGCGAGCTCGCCCGATGCCCGAGATGCGATTTCGAGTTCCCTCTGCGGCAGCTCATTGTCAACACCGACCAGCGGCAGAAGGAGATCTCGGCCTACATGAACCAGATCATCGGCAACTACCACAAGAGCGTGGGGAAGAAGACCTCCCGCTAGCCCTTCTTGAACTTCGAGAATATCTCGTGCCTGTAGAGCGTTCCGCCGTTCAGGCTGTTGATGTTGAACAGGCAGAACGGGATCAGCCGGCCGTCCGGCGTGACGGTGTGAATGCAGCAGTTGCGGAGCCTTTCGGTCTCTACGTTCCACACGTCCTGGAATGGCATGGATGAGACCGTCAGATACCTTGACTTGGCCCTCTCGATGAACCCAAGCCATGTGCCATCCAAGTCGTCCTGGCCTGCGGTCCCGATCGACTCCTCGATGTACCTCCAGAGGTCGCATATCTCCTTTCGAGTCTTGGAGGCGACGTCCTTCGTTTCCCTTGGAGGCCCGAGGGCGCGCTGAGTGAGCGGGAAGAGGGAGCCGTCCTCCATCAGGATGGACATCGACTTGGCGTCGCAGTGAACGTTGGCGCAGGAGGTGGGGATGAAATTGTCCGCTCTCAGCTCGCCGTTCGTCTGCTTCTCTATCTCCTTCAGGAGGTCCGGCAGCACCACCCTGTCCTCGTCCTTCGGGACAATAGGATACCTGCCGAAGTAGCTCAGCGGCTGGAAGTGTATCCCCTTCACCGTCGGAATCCACTTCTTGGCGAAATTGATCACATCGCCCACCTGATGAAGGTTGATGCCCGGGGAAACCACAGTCACGAGGGTGACGCCCATTCCCACGCTCGCGCAGTTCTCGAGCGCTTTGACCTTGATGGCGAACAGATCCCTGCCGCAGGTCTTCATGAACACGTCCCCTGTGACACCGTCGAAGGAGAAGTAGAGCGAGTCCACGCCGGCCTCCTTGATCTTCTTGAGGTACTCGATATCCTCGGCCAGCCTGACGGCGTTGGTGTTCACCTCGATGTAGTCCACGCCCATGCTCTTCCCCATTCTGACGACATCAGGCAGATCGTCTCTGATCGTCGGCTCTCCGCCGCTGATCTGGACGGCAATAGGATGTTGAACGTAGTCCACAATCGTCTGGAACATCCCCCTGATCTCGTCCATGGAGGGATGGAAACGATATCGCTCGTTTGCGCTCGCGAAGCAGATGGGGCATTTCAGGTTGCAGGAGTTGGTGATCTCGAGCACAACCAGGCAGGTGTGCTGCTGGTGGTCCGGGCATAGGCCGCAGACCTCAGGGCAGGTACCGCTTTCCTTGACCGCTATCCTCGGCGCCTTGGAGTGTACGCATGCGTACCGCTCCAGATCCTTGTAGTCTGCCACGCCCCTCCAGATAAGGGACTTGAAGCTGCCGTGATCGGGGCACGTCTTGACGAGGTAGATCTCGTCATCCTCGGCGATCTTCTCCGCGGGAATCGTCTTCAAGCACTCGGGGCAAAGGCTCTCGGTTTTTCCGATGATCTCGCTCATGACCGACACCAGAGATGAAGTGCCCCTAAGGATTCGACACATTTCTACTTTTCTGAAGGACAAATCGAGGTCGTGCCAGATTGACGAGATCGGGCCACCTAGAGGAAAGAGAAAAGAATGAGATAGGGCCGCATATGCGGCCTTGAATGGGTTTAGGCGCGCTTCTTCTCGAACAGTCCCTCTGCCGCGGCAAGCGTCTTCGTGGCCAGATACTCCTCCACCCAGGAGTCCTTGCACTTCTGGCAGACGACGGCGGGCCCGTTCCTCGTGACCTGCATGTAGGTCATCGCAACGTGGCCGGCCATGGCTGGCTCCCCGCAGTGAACGCAGATCCAGTTCGTCTTGTCGGTGGCGTTCACGATGTCCCCGAGCGACATCCTGTGGGAGTATGCGCTCTTGACGTTCGCATGCTCCTTGAGAATGCCTTTTTCCAGCTCGTAGTCGACGTACACCGTGACATCCCCGATCTTCTTCTTGGCGAGGTTCCTGCCGTTGGACTTGAGCTTCTTCTTCGCGGACTCGGCCGTCATGACGACGTCTTTGACATCCGCTTCCTTGATGCCCCTCTTCCCAATCACTTCCATGACTTCGTTCGGAATCTTCACGTCCATTTTCTCACCTCACCATGTCCCGTACGTTCCGACGTCCCTGGCGGCTTTCACCATCGCCAGGAGGTTACCTGGGAGCGTGTACGGCGGGGTCTCGCAAGAGGTACCGAGGATGTATCCCTTCGGGCTGTCACGCCCAGCCAATATCTGCGCTTTCGACTGCTCGTATACGACCTTCGGGTTCGGGTTGATCATCAGCTTCGTGTCCACGGAGCCCATGATGGTCGCCCTGTTCCCGTACTCCTGCTCCAGGAGCGCGGACGGGAACGAGTCCCTGCCGGAGTACCCGATGTGGATGACGGTGAAGGGTGACCAGAACAGGGTGTCTTTGAACACCTTGTAGTCGGTCTGGTGGTTACCGCACAGGTGATAGAACAGCTGAGGTCCTGCTCCCCCTCTGAACGCCTTGTCCACGTAGCGCTTCATATACTCCGCCGAATACTCCTTGACGGTCTCGTCGGAGAATATGTCATTGTTCGCCAGAACTGAACCGACGATCAACATCGCCATGCCGAACTTGTTCGCCAACCCGATCGCTCCGTTCACCGAGGTGTCGGTGTATGTCTTCACCAAGTTGTGGGCCGCTTTCGGCTCAGTGAAGGTCCACATGATGAAGTTCTCAACACCGCACAGCTCAGCGGCCGCGCCGACCAGATCGAACCCGTACGATATCGGGACCAGGGTCATCGGGAGGTTCTTCGCGACATACTCGTACATCCTGATGAACTCGGGAAGGGTGTGACCCTTCATCAGCTCGTTCACGTCAGGGACGCGAAGGTTGTCCGTCTGGCCCGGCTCCGAGATTATCGGACCCGTGGAGATCGGCGGCAGCGTGTCCTTGTACTGCAAGGTCAGGCCGAGCTCCCTGCACCAGGGCAAGGAGTAGAACCAGTGCGTCACCGGCAACAGATCGTACAGATGGGATATGTAGCCGACGCAGTGGATGCCCAGCTCAGGCTTCTCGTAGAAATCCCTGATCGTATAGCCGCATGCAACGGCTGCATGCGACAATATGATCGGGTCTACGTCGATCCTGTCATGCGGTACATCGACAAACGGGGTAGCGAATCGCTTCGTGGCATTTGCATGCCACTTCATGTCCATTCCTGGAAACAGCTCTTCGTAGCCCATTTTGTATCCCCTAGTCCTCCTACTGTCTTTCAGGATATTTAAGGATTGTCTCATCCTAATTGCAACAATGTTCCAAGGTCAATTGTTAAGGTCCGTTAATATGGAACAAATCTCACACACATTGAAGGTCAGTTGTGATTTCTGTTACACTTTGTTCAGTTCAAAGTACGCGAAACGATGGTGGCCACATGAGTCGAGGCGCATCGGAATTCGCGATGGCTATGCAACCCAGGATCCATTCTCACAAGCAGGAGCACCTTTGCGTTTCCCAGAAGGTATTTAGGAGGGCAGACCAAGTGATGGTGCTGAGGGGGAAATCGCGCTGGACCGTGACCTGCTTGAGACCCAGCTGAGACGTCAAGTCTCCTGGCTCAGGCAATCCTGGTCGGAGATCATCTCCAGGCAGGTGCTTCCTTTCACTCGAAGCGCCAACGAGCTATCGGCTCTGGACGCGGGTTGCGGGCCAGGCTTTGTCATGGACTTGATTCCAGTTGGGAGCGTGACGGGGATCGACAAAGACAGGGATATGGTCCTGGCGGCCAACTCACGGAACAAGGAGGTCGTCCTTGCCGAGGCGACGAACCTCCCATTCGGGGATGATTCATTCGACATCGTCTACTGTTCCTTCCTCCTTTTGTGGCTCCCCGATCCGTCCGCGGCTCTGGCTGAGATGAAGCGGGTGACAAAGGACTTCGTGCTCTGCCTGGCAGAGCCTGACTTCGGGGGCAGAGTGGACTATCCAGATGAAGTGGGAATCCTGACCAACAGACTCATTGCCCGATTGAGGGATGAGGGCGCCGACCCCTTGATCGGGAGGAGGCTGAGGGCGCGCTTCGCCGAGGCTGGAATGAAGGCTGAGGTCGGGGTTCATCCCGGGGTCTGGAATTTGGAGAGATTGGAGCGGGAGACAGAGGACGAGTGGAGCTGGATCCAGCCGCTCGGTCCCTCGGAGAGGGACACGGAACTGATGAGTGCGAGGACGGCGTGGGAGGAGTCGCTTCGCCTCGGTCATCTCTTCCAGTACAGTCCCATCTTCTACGCCGTCGCCAGGAAGCATCCGGGAATGGAGACTCAAAGAGAAGAGTGAATGTCGAGGCAGGCATAGTCTCCGTGCTCCCTCGACAGAGGACATCCTCCGGCGCAAGCCTCCTTCAGCCCGCAATCGACGCACTCCCCATCGAGATACTTCC
>DYTM01000103.1 GCA_020725985.1 Methanomassiliicoccus sp. | reverse complement strand
GACGGATCGTTGGCCCATCGGGTGTGGTCGGGCAGATGACTGCAGTTTCATTTTCAAAGGTTCAAGTGGAGGTAACCATGCTCAGGGAGTCGGCGAGGGTCGGTTGTCTTGTCGGCTCCCCAAAGGGCGTCCAGCCAACGTGACGGCAGACTTGTTGGGGGCTTCCAACCCTGCTGAAGAAGAATGAGGACATAGGTTCTTATACTCGGACCGCGTGCTGCATTCACCAAATGTGATCCGTTCGCTGGTGTCCTAACGTGCCCTCCGGGGAGGTCTGGGAACTAGGGAAAGGCGTTGTGTTTAGGTAAGTCAAATGGAGGTGAATATATGATGTACGACAGGGCACCCAGAGAGATGCACAAGGCCGTCTGCGCGGACTGCAACAAGGAATGCGAAGTTCCTTTCAAGCCCACAGAAGGCAGGCCAGTCTATTGCCGCGACTGCTACAGCAAGCACAGGCCGGCAAGACGAAGCAGGTTCTAAGCAACCTTCGCGTTGCTTTCCCCATTTCAATTTCCTTTGCTTCTCCCCGAATGTTTTTCTTCGGGGTCTTTTTGTTTCCTCGATCGCAACCTAGCGTGGTTGATCCATGCGCTTCTTGCGGACCACTCGGACTCACCCTACCCACAGGATCGGAGATCGACAACCGAGTCCTCTCCTGTAAGAGTCTGAACACACAAAGAACGGTCAATGGCCAAAGTGCGCGTTCATTCTGTACACCACCAATCCTCACCATCGTCTAGGCAGATGTTGAGGAGTATGAGAAACCATAGGAGAGGCCCGGACAACGATGTCTGAAAATCGACCGGGAGAAAGGGCGATCAGCGGTACCTGGAATAGTAATCAAGGAGCCCACAGATCTCGTCCGAGACCGTTTCGGAGTACCTTCCGCTCTCCTTAGCCTCCTTCACATAGGTCTTCGCGTCCTGGATCGAAATCCTGGACGCCTTGGTGACCAGGCTGGCGATGAATGAGGTGGCGAAGCTCTCGTCGACCTTTGCGTTCCTTATGATCTCTCTCAGATCGTACTTGAAACCGCCGAGTCTGCTCATGTTGAGCATGGCCGACCTCTTGCTTTCGTGTCGGTTGTTCCTCTGACTGTCCCGATAGCCAGGTCGCCTTCCTCTTCGACGACTGCCGCCGTACGCCAAGTTGATTGCTCCGGTTTGCAGGCACGCAGTCCCGGTACTTAAAGGTTAGCCATTGTCAGTTCTCTTGAATCCCAAAAAGACAATGGCTTCCATGTCGAAAAATCGTCTGCCCATTTGAAGCCAGGAATCCTACGCTTTGGATTGTATCCAGCTCATCCTAGCTGTCCTATCGCCTCTCCCCTCACCGCCCTCCTGAACTTCGAGCTTTGCTGCGATATCTGGGGCATGTTCTCCGGGGTCACCTTCACCACGATAGGCATGCTCTCCGGGAACACCCTCATCATCTCCTTGACGAGGTAGTCATGTGCGTATCCCATTCTCTTGATGTATTCCATATTCCAGTTGTCCAGCAGTTCCAGGACGCTCTCCCTTCCCCCTTTGTAGAATGTTTCGGCAAGGACCGAGGTGACGACCGTATCCGGGGAGATCACCGCGATCTCGGCGGTCCTCACCGCGTACGAGTTGCCGTTGAATGACACAGTCACCCCTCCCCCATCCCTCACCATCTTGAACGCCTGAACATCGGTGATGCTGTCCCCGACGTACATCGTGTCCTCGATCCCCATGCCAGTGCGTCTGCACACATCCAGGATCGACGCGGCCTTCTCATCTCCCCCGATCGGGTTGACCTCGAGGATGAGCTGGTACGAGGCGAGGTCGGTCATCTCCTGCCAGAAGATCTCGTCCAACCTTCGGATCGTACTTTGATCCTTCTCGCTGAAATCCTCGATTCCCTTTGCCCTCTCGGGGATGTCGATCATCGGCATTGCCGCGATCTCCGTGGCGTAGTTCTTCAGAATCCGCTCCTCCCAGTCATCGATTCTGCAGCATTCCATGTTCACCTTCGTGCAGTATGCGTTCTCGAATGGAAAGCCGATCGCCTCGCAGACCGCGCTCACGTAGTGATCGTAGCTCGTTGAGACGATGAAAGACGGCATGAACTCGTGCACGAAGCGCATCGTCCTTTTCGCTCCCGGAACGAGGAGTATGTTCTCCCTCGAAAGCTCGATCATCTTCTGGTTCGTAACGCCGTATGCCTTCAGGAACGGGAGGATGAGCCTCAGGGTGTCCCCGGCCTTGTATCCTTTCCTATGGAAGACGTCCGCGAGGACGTCGTCATACTTGCTCACCAAGCTGAAGAACTTGTCCCCGTTCTCAATGACGGCGCTGGCTATCTCGAAGGCGTTGTCGTTCTTCGTTATCGGCCCTTCGCCATCCGTGACGTATTGTCTTCCCTCGCCGGGCACGAGCTCCTCGAGACCCTCGAATTCCACGGGATCACCTCTCGAACTCCTTCCTCTTCACTGCTTCGTCCACTTCTCTGGTAAGGTCGTATGGCCTTGTCAGCAGGTTATCGTTTTCGTAGAGCTTCCTCCCTTCGATTCTTACACGACCCTCGGCGAACTGCCTGATCGAGTAGGCAAGGAGGGGCAGTTCCCTCCTCTCCCCGTCCGATCTTATCTTGCGGAAGAGAGGCTCGTTCTCGCCTTCCTCCTTGGCAATGTCCTTCGAGCTCCTCGTCCTCATCTTCTCATCCATCTTCCTCCAGAGGGCATCGTACTCGCGCGTCCTCAGGGAGAATGAGCAGTAGGTGAGAGCCGGTCCCTCGTCCCACTCGGGGGTGCAGAGGTGGATCATCGCCCCCTGTCGGTCAGCCCTCTGCTCGATCAGCTTCCAGATGACCTCCTGCCATGTACCCTTCGGACCTCCCGGGAGTGCGGGATGGAGATTGATCAGGTTGAACAGATCGCAGGATTCGTTGTCCATCCATAGCATGTATCCAGCCAATACTCCCAGGTCGAATGAGTATGGTGAAATCAGTTCCCTCATTCTCTTCCCGTACTCACTCCTCCATTTCTCTCTATCCCGTCTCTTGAGATCCGGCAGGAATCTCTTCCAGGAAAGGCAGACGAGCGGGATGCCGTAGTTGTGAACGAGTGCGTAGAACCGCTCTCTGTCCTCGTAGTCAGGATGTGTCGGCTCCTCTCCCTCCTCCCAGTTCGTGAAGACGAATGAGATGTCGATGTCGAAGAATCCCTCCTGCCTCTTCTTCATTATCGTCCTCAGAAGATTCCTCGCCGCCTCGTCTCTTCCCGTCGAGAACCAGCCGATCTTCATCGTCACCTCAATTCCTCCAGGTACCTTTCGACCGACCTTCTGTCAGGATATCCCCCACGCCCGTATGATGATATGCTTCTTGCGGCAAGGAATGACGCGAAGTCGCCGCACCTCCTCAAGGGCCAGTTCCTCAGCACGCCTGTTAGGAACCCAGCCGCATACACGTCCCCCGCGCCCGTCTTGTCGACCACCTTCGCCGGTCTCGCTCGAATCACTGTCTCCTGGGTGTCGGTGACGATCATCGAGCCCTCCCCGCCCATCGTACAGACGACTACCTCCGGCCCCAGTTCCAGGAGCTGCCTGCTCCCCTCCACACAGTCGAGCCCGGTCAACATCTCTACCTCCCTTTCATTCGGAAATATGATGTCGCAGCGCTTCAGGAGCTGACGCACCGCCCTCAGACCCTTTCTTGCATAGATCACTCCGGGGTCGAGGGAGAGCATGAATCTACCGTCGATTTCCTTGGCGATCCTCTTCTGGGCCTCCAATCCGCTGTCGCCGACAAAGGAGGTCAAGTGGACTATCTTGGAGTCGTTAAGATACTCCACGTCCTCACTGTCGAAAACGAAGTGATCGTTGGCGTTTGGCAGGACAAGAAGTGATCGGTCCTCCTTCGAAACGAGCGAGATGCACTCCCCCGTCCCGCCTGACTTCCTTATCCTAGACAGGTCGACTCCCGTCATCTCCCTGAGAAGGAATTCTCCCTCTTCGTCGCTCCCGACGACACCGAGCATGCCCACCTCGATGCCCATGCCTGCCATGGCTGCCATCGTGTTCGCTGCCGATCCCCCTCCACTCTTGCTCATCAGTTTGCCCTTACTTCTCAGTTCCCGGAGAACGGAGGAGAACTCCTCGACTGTGCCGAAAACCTCCGCACCGGGTGTGAAATCCCGGCCCGCGATGTTGAGCCGAGGCACGCTGAAGATCAGATCCACATTGAGTGCGCCAATCCCTACGGCATCGAGCATCGTGACTCTTATTGGGAATGCTGTCAAATAAACTTAGTCCGACCTCCGATTGTGTATCCGCAATCGAAATGGACAGGGAAGACATCGGAAACGTACTTATCCGATCCGATCAGTGTCAATCCAAGGGGAAGGGGTGAGTGCGATGACCGGGCAGGTGATCCGTGCGAGGGTGGAGATGCTTGAGGGGTACAAGTTCAGAGTGGGGTTCGTGGATGAGAACGTCCCGGACGTCTACATGGATGAACCCGCCCCTCTCGGGACGGGGGAATATCCGAACGCCGCGAGGTTTTTATCCGCCGCGATAGGCAACTGCCTCTGCGCCAGCCTCACATTTTGCATCAGGAAATCGAGAGCCGAGATGCTTTCCTTAAGAGCCGAGGTGGCAACGACGCTCGAAAGGAACGAAAAGGGGAGACTGAGGGTTGCGGGCGTGTCGGTCACGATTCATCCGGAGGCGACTGATGGCCCGACGCTCGAGAGGTGCAGAGAGATTTTCGAGGATTTCTGCATCGTCACCCAGAGCGTCCGGAAAGGGATCCCGGTCGATGTCGAGCTCAAGCTTCCTGAATCCATGCCGACGGACACGGAGTGAAGGCGTACTCTCCAGAGAGAACAGTCCAACGTGAAAGGACGCAAGACATCTACTGGGTCACATGACCACGTCCGCTTCTTCTTCAAGGAGCTTGAGGTTATGCGGGTCCAGCGTGAGAGGGTTTATGCATATGAGCAGGACGGCGTTCTTGAGGGCGACGTGATCCCTGAGCGACTGGACGAGCTTGAGCACCGTGGAGAAGTCGTTGTTGGTGATCATGTACTCGAGGCCGTCGATCATGATCACTCCCCCCTCGTCCGCCGAGAGGAACTTGTCGAGGGTCACGCTGAGCTCCTCCAGGTCCTTCGGCCTGATCGTGCCCTCCATCCTGACGTTGGAGAGCCAAAGGATCGGTGTCTGGCCCAGGTCATGCTTCGACCTCAGCTTCGGGGGGTAGGTCCTCGTGATGCAGTAGCCCTTCGCCCCTCTTTCTATGGCGTCGATGAACATCGCGTAGGCCCGGTCAGGCTTCTTCTCCCTGACGAGATAGGCGTATGTTCTCTCTAGCCTGACTTCCTCTGGCTTCGGCAACCCGCTTCATCTCCCGGGGCAGTGGGTCCAAGGGAATCTTGACCTCTCCGGCCTTCGAGTAGGGTATTGAGTATCACTCATCTTCTACTCTTCGCCCAACGGTCTCTCGGACGCTCGATCTCTCGCCCCTACTGCTCCTCGACAAAGGAGACAAATCGGATTCGACGGAGCCGAGTAGACCTGATCCTCCGCAGCTCACATCAGGAACGTTATCTGGGCTAGCGCGTTCCCGCTACTCTCGGACAGAAGGGATAGGCTCCATT
>DYTM01000102.1 GCA_020725985.1 Methanomassiliicoccus sp. | reverse complement strand
TACGCAGCGCACTACGTTCATAGTCACATCGCCCACTTCTACGCTTTGGCCGCTCCGGACTTCGTCGTCGGACCGGCCGCGCCCGCGGCCAAGAGGAACATCCTCGGGGTGGTGGACATCGTAGGACTCGAGATCGGGGGAGCGGTCATCAAGCACCGCTCGTACGCCCAGAAGATCCAGGAGATGATGGGCGGTAAAGCCACACATCCCGTCTGCGGCATCCCTGGGGGGATGTCCAAGCCCCTGAGCGAGGAGGAGCGGAAGGAGGTGGAGATGATGGCGAAGTCATGCGTCGAGTTCTCGAAGTTCACATGCAAGGTGTTCGAGGACGTGGTGCTGAAGAACAAGGACTACATGGCTATCATCACCAACCCGGACATATTCTACCACGAGACGAACTATCTGGGGATGCTCGACGCGAACGACAAGATCAACTTCTACGATGGCACACTGAGGGCGATCGATCCGAAGGGGAACGAGATCGCCAGGTTCCACCCGAAGGACTATCTGAATCACATCTCGGAGCACGTGGAGCCCTGGAGCTACGAGAAGTTCTGCTTCCTCAAGAAGATCGGATGGAAGGGCCTGGTGGACGGGGCGGACAGCGGCGTCTACAGGGCCGCGCCCCTCGCGCGCATCAACGTCTCGAAGGGCTTCGCCACTCCTCTGGCTCAAAGCGAATATGAAAGAATGATAGGGTTCTTCCGGGACGCGGGAGTGAAGGGCCCGATCCACCACACCCAGGCGTATCACTGGGCGAGGGTGATCGAGCTCGTGTACGCCTCGGAGAGGCTTCTGGAACTCGCCCAGGACCCGGAGATCACCAGCAAGGACATCAAGACGAAGGTCAAGACTCCTGGAGAGGGTGTAGGTTGCCTCGAGGCCCCGAGGGGGGTGCTGATCCACCACTACGTCTCGGACGAGAACGGCATCGTGCAGAACGTAAACCTTATCGTCGGAACGACGAACAACAACGCCCCCATCAACATGAGCGTGGCGAAGGCTGCCAAGGCGCTGATCAAGGACTGGGAGGTCTCGCCCGGGCTGCTCAACACGATCGAGATGGCGTATCGGGCGTACGATCCGTGCAACTCCTGCGCCACCCATGCCCTTCCTGGCCACCTGCCTCTGACCGTCTGCATCAGGCGGCCTGACGGGTCGGAGTTCAAGACGATAACGAACTGCTAAACCCCTTCCCCATTTCTCTTGTTTTTCCTTGCCTAGTTCGCTCGTTGTCGATGGATTCGCTGCGAAAACGATATAGATGAATTCCTGGATTAGGAGGCCCTAGGTGCATCGAAATGGACAGTGCGGTGAGCATGGTCGCGGAGCTGATGGCCCTCTCTGCCAAGACAGCGCCGAAGGGCCTCGGCAAGGACTACATAGACATCAAGGTCATTGAAGGGAACGCCCTCAGAGAGCTCGGTGAGACGATGTTGGCGATGGCGAAGGAGCGGAACGAGCCCGGCTTCTCACGGGACGGGAAGAACGTTCTGGATTCATCGGCGGTCGTCCTTCTGGGACTAAGGAATCATCCCCCCAACGGCGTTGACTGCGCCGGATGTGGTTTCTCCTGCGCGGAGATGAAGGCGAGGCGGCTCGAGACCGATTACGTGGGACCGAACTGCATCTTCAGGCTCTTGGATCTCGGCATCGCGATCGGCTCCGCCGTCAAGACGGCGAGCATGCACAACGTGGACAACAGGGTCATGTACAGGGTGGGCGTAGCAGCAAGGAAAACCGGACTGCTGCAGTCCAAGGTCATCATCGGCGTGCCGCTCAGTGCCACGACCAAGAGCGTCTACTTCGACCGCTGAACGGCGATGTCCCTCACCCTCCCGAGGCAGATGCCGTCGAGGAGGTAAACCTTCGCCTCATCGAGGCCGATCATTCCGTTCGCGAAAAGGGGGCCCAGGAGCTTCGCCCCCCTGATGTTTACGGGGGAGCCGCCGAGAATCCTGTTGAGCGCGGGCATGACTATGATCTCCTCCGGTACCTTCTGGAATTTCTCGAGCGCCCTCTCGGTCGGTCTCGCCCTCAACCAGCAGGCCTCGGAGCAGACGTCTCCGAGGCTGTCCTCGAAAAGCACCGTCGGGTGATTATGGGAAAGTACGAGCACCCTCGACGACATGACATCCTTCGAGGGCCATGTGTGTCCGTGTGCGAAGCTCACCTCCCCGATCCTGAAGCCCGAAGAAGGGTGGAGACGAACGCCTTTCGGAAGGTATTCCTCGATTCCGCCGTCGTGATTGCCCCTCACGACGTCGACCTTCGGAAAAGCCTCGCCGAGTGCCCTCAGAAACCTCGGTATCTCGGCGTACTCTTGCACCGTCGTTCCAGGAATCCGATGCTTGATATCGCCGAGGAGGACTAGTGTGTCGAAATCTCCCTTCAATGAGAGCAGCTCCCTCTCCATCCTGAATGTCTGACTCGGGACGTGTATCCCCTTCGCCTTCAGATCCTCCTCGATGCCGACATGCAGGTCCCCGGCGCAGAGGATTCGGGAACCATCCGCGGCCTTGAGCACCGGATGATCCGCTATCGGCTGAACCTTCATCTTTCCGCAGCCTCTGACTCGCTCAGCTTCAGCTAAATGGTTTCATGTCAAAAAGGTTGTGGCCATCAGAACCCGTACTTCAGCCGTTCTCCGAGAAACTGCGGCAGACCCGCCTCCGTCACTCTCCTCTCCACCGAGGCGATATCGTACTCCACCCTCCTGATTTCCATCGTCTCAGATTCCGAGTCGAAGGTGAGAAAGCTTGCGCGTGGATCCCCATCCCTCGGCTGGCCGACTGATCCTGGGTTGAGTATCACCCCGTCCCGCAGCCTCTTGACGAACGGGATGTGGGTATGGCCGACGACGAGCATCTTGCAGTCGCACATCTCCAGCAGCTCTCCCGACGCGTCCACCTCGTAGAAGTACTCGTCATCATCCCTCGGGGAACCGTGGAAGACACCAATCGGAATCGAGTTCTCCGCCTTGATGTGCTTCGCCGTCCAGAGCACCGCCTCGGCGGCGATCCTGTTCATCCCCACCGGATTGATGCGGATGACCGCCCTGTCGTGGTTGCCGAGAATGGACGTAATGCCCCTTGATCGGAGAAGCTCGATCACTTCGTTGGGCTGAGGATAGTAACCAACCGCGTCCCCGGCACAGATGATCCTCTCAGTGCCCAAACGGTCAATCTCGTTCAGGACGGCATCGAAGGCGATCAGGTTGGCATGCACGTCCGCGATGAAGGCGATCCGCACGAGGCTAGGATTGCCCCCTATGTCTATATAAACTTGTCAAGGAACTCCTTGAGCACCGCGGGGATCTTCTCTATCACATCCGTTGCCAGGAGGCCGAAGCTTCGCTCCGCGAATGCAAGATCTCCCGCATAGCCAGTCGCGAAGGCGGCGATTCTCGCCGCGTCGAATGGCGTGACTCCCTTTGACAGCAGTCCCGCTGCCGAGCCTGCAAGAACGTCGCCCGTACCGCCGACGCTCATCCCCTCATTCCCCGTCCTGTTCATCTTGACCCTGGTACCGTCTGATATGACGTCAATGCGCCCCTTCAGAAGAATCGTCATTCCCGTGCGCGCGGCGAGGTCCCGGACAATCTCCCTCCTCGACTCGAGATCCGCCGGAACTGCCACCCCGGTGAGTTCCTTCAACTCGGCAACATGGGGCGTGATCACTCCCCTTTTGTTCTCCAGAACCGAAAGGTCAGCGGAGATCGCGCCGATTGCATCCGCGTCGATCACGATAGGCTTCCTGCAATCAGAGATGTAGGATCTGATCGCCCTCGTCGTCGAAGGATCGCTTCCCAGTCCCGGACCGATGAGGACCGCGTCCACCCTGTTTGTCAGGTCCCTTAGTGTATCGAAATCGCCCTCCACCAGCACCTCATCGGAGAGCCTGTGGACGATCAGATTGGGAGAGAAGGAAGCGGTTGCGCAGTAAGACAGGCGAGAAGTGGCGATGTGAACCAGGTCGACGCCGATACGGTATGCCGCGAGCCCGGCAAGCGCGGGCGCTCCAGCATATGGTCCTCCACCGACGATCAGAAGACGACCATTTTCCCCCTTATGAGACTCCTTCCTCGGTATCGGATAGTAGGCGAACTCGCCTGGGCCGACATACCTCTCCGCGTCCTCGGGGATACCTATCCCCTTGACTATGATTTTGCCAGAGTTCCGCTCGTTCATCCCCGTCTTGAGATCGTGCAAGGTCACAGTGAGTTCGGGCTTCACCTGGAGGTCCGCGCCAAGCCCTGAGGGAATGTCGATTGAGACGATTCTCCTCTCGCTTGAGTTGATCCTCTCGATGACGGACCGCCAGGGCTGCTCAATCCGACCTCTGATTCCCGTTCCGAAGATGCCATCGATGATCACGTCGAAATCGGCGAGTTCGACGGCATCTTCCATCATGGCCAGATCTCTTATCTTCTCGAAGTTCCTCCTCGCCAGCTCCGTCTTGATGTTCTCCGGAGGCCGGACGAGTACGACCTTGACCTCGTTCCGTTCCCTCAGATACCTGGCGGCGACGAATCCATCCCCGCCGTTGTTCCCGGTCCCGCAGGCAATGGCGATCCTCAGTCCTTCGCCCATCAGATCGCGGACTGCCTCCGCAACCGCCTGGCCTGCATTCTCCATCAGCATCTCGGTCGGGACGCCGAGGAACTCCGAGTTGACGTCGAGGACCCTGACCTCTAGGTGGTCAATCACGCGTTTATATTGGGTATATTGTATATAATCTTTCTCGATTGTCATTTCACAATGAATTTATACTGGAATCACAATCCAAACCTAGGGAAAGTGAACGGAATTGAGCGACATCAAGCGCCTGGTTTTGGATGTCCTGAAGCCGCATCATCCTTCCATTGTCGAACTCTCCAGAAGGCTGAGCGTTCTGAACGGAGTATCCGGGGTAAATTGTACGCTGGAGGAAGTCGATCAAGAGACCGAGAGCATCAAGATCACCATCGAGGGGACGACCGTCGACTTCTCTGAGGTCGAGCAGACTATCGCCGAGACTGGTGCGGTCATCCACTCGATCGACAGCGTGTCCGCCGGTAAGAAGTTGGTGGAAGAAGTGGAGACGCCTCAGGACCGCTGAATCCTCGACAGCTCGCTGCCCACCTTCTCCAGGAGCTTCGATTTCGGCATCGATTTCTCGACGAGAATCCGCCCCTTCTGGTTCCACCAGTTCGCGGGATAAGCTTTCTCAGGCTCCGCCTTGTACTGAAGCCCCAATCGCTCGACCGCCTTTGTCAGAATCTCGAGCGTGGGATCGCTCACAGCGAAGGCCCTCTTCACCTTCCTCCCCTCGGACCTCGTCCGCCTCAAGTCGAAGTATTCGGGCCAGAGCACCCAGGCCGTGTCCTCCTCGAGAGCCATGGTCAAAGTAACAGGAAAACGGTATAAAAAGATTGGCGGCTCACTTCATGAGCACAGCGTTGACCGCGCCGTCCCTTCCCGGCCTGGACGTCACCCTCGCCAGCCCGAGCTCGGTCTGGATTGTTGCGCCCCTGTTGACGATGTTCCTCTGCACGTAGTGGGGATTGGCAGGGTTCTCCTTCACGGTCGTTATCTTGACCCTCTGGGTCTTGTTTGTCGAGGGGTCGGTCACGTTCGCGTATCCGGCGGCGAGCATCCTCACCTTGGCGTTCCCGCCGAGCGTCCTGAACTTCTTCAACCTCTCCTCTCCAAGGTTCGTTGGCTGAACTTCGGTCCCGACCTCGAACCGTCTC
>DYTM01000101.1 GCA_020725985.1 Methanomassiliicoccus sp. | reverse complement strand
GTATTCCCACCCCGCGGCTTCTCACGGATGCGATTGTCTGGAAGAGGTCGATCACCTTGAATCCTGCTGACAGAGATCGCTGCATCGCCCCCTGGATGACCGGCCCGTCGGCGATCGGGTCGGAGAACGGAAGACCCAGTTCGAGGATATCCGCCCTCGCTCCGGCGAACGCTTCAATGAGGCGGAGCGTGAAACCCTTGTTCGGATCACCGGCGCAGACATACGGGACGTATGCCGCGGAACCTTCCGAGGAAAGCCTCTCGAAGACCTCTGCGATTCTCCTCAAAGCCTCCCCTCCATCGACGCCACCTGGTTCACGTCCTTGTCCCCTCGTCCCGAGAGGTTGACGACAATATCGCTGTCCGCCGTAGATTGCGAAGCCAGCCTTATGGCGACTGCAACCGCATGGGCGCTTTCAAGGGCCGGGATTATGCCTTCGGTCTCGGAGAGGGTGTGGAAGGCGGCCAGGGCCTCGTCATCCTCGACGGCCATATACTCGACCCGCCCGGCCATGCTAAGGAAGGCGTGCTCCGGGCCCACCCCCGGATAGTCCAGTCCGGCCGCTATCGAGTGCGTCTCGGCAATCTGGCCATCCTCGTCCTGCAGTATCATTGTCCTCGCACCATGAAGGACACCCTCCTTGCCAGCGACGATGCTCGCCGCATGCCTCGAACTATCCAGTCCCTCCCCTCCCGCCTCCACCCCGATCATCCGGATTTCCCTATCTTCGAGGAAGGGGTGGAAGAATCCGATCGCGTTGCTCCCCCCGCCCACGCACGCGACTAGGGCGTCCGGAAGATGATTCTCGAGGGCGAGGAATTGCTTCCTCGCCTCCCTGCCGATGACCGACTGGAGATCCCTCACCATCGTAGGGTAGAGATGCGGTCCGACGACGCTCCCGATGAGGTAATGTGTATGATCGCTCGAGGAGGCGAAATCCCTGAGGGCCTCGTTGATCGCGTCCTTCAGGGTTTTGGATCCAGACCTCACGACGTTCAATTTCGCGCCGAGGAGCTCCATCCGATAGCAGTTGAGTTTCTGCCTCTCGACGTCCACCTCACCCATGTACACCTCGCAATCGAGCCCGAGCAGCGCACATGCCGTCGCCGCCGCGACCCCGTGCTGGCCCGCACCAGTCTCAGCGATGATTCTCCGCTTCCCCATGCGCTTCGCGATCAGCGCCTGTCCCAGCGCGTTGTTGATCTTGTGGGAGCCGGTGTGAAGAAGATCCTCCCTCTTCAGGAATATCCTCGCCCCTCCCACCTTCTCTGTCAGTCTCTGGGCATAGTAGATGGGGGTGGGCCGGCCGGCGTAGGTCGTGAGGAGCCGGTCCATTTCCTCCCTGAATCCTTTGTCGCTGGAGATGATCGCGTACTCTCTTTCCAGATCCTTGAGCGCCCGCACGAGAATCTCCGGCACATAGAATCCCCCGAACTGCCCGAAGCGACCTTCTCTGCTCAATCCTTGCACCTCCTGACGAACTCCCTGACGAGCGCCGGGTCCTTCTTCCCCGGCGTCATTTCCACGCCGGAGGAAACGTCGAGAGCGTAGGGTCTGAGGGACTTGGCGGGGGAGAGATTCGAGGGAGTAAGCCCCCCGGCAATGATCGCCCTCCGGCAGCAGTCGACAGGGACCGTGGAGTAGTCAAACGAACGCCCCGTTCCCGGGATCCCCTGTTCGAAGAGGAGCGCGTCCGCGACTTCGGCAAATTCAATCGCCTTCGACCGATCCGGCGGAACTACCCTGATTACCCTCACGCCCTGACTTCGCACCTGCTGTATCTCCTCGGGGCCGAGGGAGTAGAGCTGAAGGATGCCGGCAGAGCTTCGCTCGGCCATCTCCAGCGCCTCCTCCGCATTCGAAGGAGAGCAGACCAGGACGCAGGAGGTGAAGGGAGAGAGACAAGACACCATTTCGGCAATGGCGTCGAGCGGCAGATTCCTGATCCTTCCGTCGTAATGGACGAAGCCCAGAGCGTCCGCCCCAAGGTCCTCGCACATCGCTGCATCCTCGGCGCTCATCAATCCACAGATCTTCACTTTCATCTCGGCACACTCCTTCCGACAGCTACCGCCTTCCGGACCGCCGCTCTGAGATCCTCGGCGCGCATGAACATCGAGCCGATGAGGGCGGCGTCGAAACCATCGAGATGGCGAATCTGCTCCGCGCTCCGTATCCCGCTCTCCATGATCACAATCGGCGCATCTCCGACAGCCTCTCGCATCCTAAGCCCTTCCTGCGGATCGGTCCGCAGCGTCCTCAGGTCACGGCTGTTGATTCCTATGAGACGGATGCCATCGTAGCACGAGCAGGAGCGGAGCTTCTCCAGATCCTCGTGGTCGTGGATTTCCACGACAGGCTCCATGTCTTTGAGGATGATGGCCCGCACGAGTGCCTCCATTGCCTCCCTCTTCAACAGCTTCGCTATGAGTAGCACCGCGTCCGCGCCGAGCCTGTCGGCCTCTTCCACCTGTCTAACAGAAAGGACGAAGTCCTTGTAGATCAGGGGAAGTGAAAGGATTGACCGGAAGAAGGAGAAGAGCTCAGGGCCTCCCCCGAAGTACTGGTTCTCGATGAGAACCGACATCGCCGTCACCCCTTCATCCGGGTACACCTCCGCGACCTCCTCTGGGGATGGAGGGAGCGAGAGCGGAGGGGCAGTCGGGGAGGAGGGTTTGAACTCCCCGATGATCGCAACTCCCGGGGAGGAGAGAATCGTCTCCGACAGCTTCCGACCGGGGCGACCTGCCGCCGATGTACTCGTCGACATGCCGTGGGTCACGCCGAGCGCTCTTGAAAGCGCCAGGACGGAGAGGACACTCGGGTCTGAAAGGATGTCGGAGTCGAGGTTGGCCAGCGTCTCCCTTCCATCCTCCACCGCGGCCACCCTTGACAGAAGGTCTTTGCATATCTCCCCGCACCTCCCCGTGAGTACATCCGGCAGGATCTTGCGGTTGAAGAGATCGGATGCTTGGCATCTCATCTGCCTCTCCTTCTCAATCTCTACAGACGCGGCCGAGAACTCCCTCAACTTGGCGAGGCCTCTCCCGCCTCTGATGGTCCGCCGAGCGATGTCGATGCCATCCTCGATCTCTGGAACCGCTCCAGCGACGTAGAGGGCCGCTCCAGCGTTCATCGCAACGATGTCCGCTCTGGCGGACACCTCGCCCTTGAGAATGGAAAGAGATATCCCCGCATTCTCGATCGGCGTTCCTCCTCGTATCTCGTCCTCCTCTGCGAGGTCGAGGCCGAATCTCCCCGGTGAGAGCTGATAGCTTGACAGCCTTCCGTCTGAGAATTCAACGACGCTCGTCGGGCCTGTGTTCGTGATCTCGTCCATTCCCTCCCCGCTGACGACCAAGACGCGGCTCGAGCCGAGCTCTCCCATGACTCTGGCGATCATTGGGGCGAGCGCAGGATCGTACACGCCGATGAGCTGTCTCCTCACCCCGGCAGGATTCGCCATCGGACCGAGAAGGTTGAAGAGCGTCCGGATGCCAATCTCCCGCCTCACCTCCGCCACCCTCCTCATCGAGCTGTGGAAAACCGGCGCAAACATGATGCCCAGCGATGTTTTCCTTATGCACTCCTCCACTCCCGAGGGACCGAGATCGATCGGCATACCGAGCGCCTGGAGCATGTCTGCCGAGCCGGACCTGCTCGAGACCGCGCGGTTTCCATGCTTCGCCACCGGGACACCCGCCGCCGAGACGACGAATGAGGCGACGGTGGAGACGTTGAAGGTGCATGCCCCGTCCCCTCCGGTGCCGCATAGGTCCACCGCGCCTTCCGGCGCAGCGACCCTGAGACCGCACTCGCGGAGGGCGGTGACGAAGCCTTTCATCTCGTCCTCCTTCTCCCCCTTCATCCGCATCCCCGCGGCAAAGGCCGCCACTTGGCCTGGGGTCGCGAAGCCGGTCATGATCTCTTTCATGACCTGACAGGCCGTCTCGGCCGACAGGTCCCTCCTTTCCACGACCGCGCTGATCGCGTCCCGAATCATTTCCGGCACATCCCGAGGAAATTGGACAGGATCGTTCGCCCGTGGGAAGTCAGGACGGATTCCGGATGGAACTGAACGCCGTACATCTCCTTCTCCTTCACCCGGAGGGACATGATCTCCCCAGCCTCACTCTCCGCAATGATCCTGAGCGTGGCTGGCAATCCCTCCTTCCGTACGATGAGGGAATGGTATCTCGTGGCGGCGAAGACATCCGGAACTCCTTCAAAGAGCGGGTCGTCATCTCGGAGAATCCTGCTCACCTTTCCGTGAACGACCCTCTCCGCTCTCACGATCGATCCGCCATGCACGAAAGCGATCGCCTGATGCCCGAGGCAAACCCCTAGCACGGGCCTTCCACCGCCCTCCTTGGCGATCACCTCCAGGCTGTATCCGGCGTCCCTCGGATGCCCCGGGCCCGGGGAGATGACATACCCGTCCACCTCTCCGAGCATCCTGTCGACCCCAGGGGAGTCGTTCCTCTCGACGAAAACCGACGCGCCCATCTCTCCGAGATACTGGGCGATGTTGTGCACGAAGGAGTCGTAGTTGTCGATGAGAAGAATGCTGGTCATCTGGATCCCTCCGCGGTCGAGGCGATCGCCTGGATCATCGCCCTCATCTTGTACTCGGTCTCGAGGTACTCCCTCTCCGGGATGGAATCGGCGACGATCCCCGCCCCGGCCTGGACGCTGGCGACCTGTCCCTTGACCACGATCGATCTGATAGCGATCGCGAGGTCCATATTCCCGGTGAAGTCGAAGTAGCCGACGCTGCCGGCATACGGTCCCCGAGGCTCCCTCTCCAGCTCCGAGATGATCTCCATCGCTCGGATCTTCGGCGCCCCGGTGACGGTGCCTGCCGGGAAGCAGGCCTTGTGGGCCTCGAAGGCGTCCACGTCCGGGCGGATCTCGCTCTCGATGTTGCTGACGATGTGTTGGACGTGGGAGTACTTCTCCACCGCCATGAGCTCAGTGACCTTGACGCATCCGTACCTCGACACCTTCCCCATGTCGTTCCTGTGGAGGTCGACGAGCATCAGGTGCTCCGCCCTCTCCTTCTCGTCCAGAAGCATCTCGAGCTTGAGCTTCTCGTCCTCCTCGGGATCCTGCGCCCGGGGCCTGGTGCCGGCGAGGGGTCTGGTGGTGAGCCTCTTTCCCTCGAGACGCACGAGCATCTCCGGGGAGGAGCCGAGGAAATGAATGTCCCCGAAGCTCAAGTAGAAGAGGTAGGGGGAGGGATTCAGGCGGCGAAGGGCCTTGTACATCAGGAGCGGGTCTCCCTTGAAGGGGAAGTCGGTCCTCCGGGAAAGGACAACCTGGAATATCTCGCCGTCGAGGATCCTTTCCTTCGCCGTCGAGACCATGTCCTCGAACTCCTCGCCGCTCAGGTTCGGCCTTCCCTCCCCGACGGCAATCTGTGATTCCATTTGCTCCGTCGGTTCTGACAACGCCTCCTTCAGCTCCCACATGTCGCCGTGGGTGATGAGGATGGTCTGATCGTTGAGGTGATCCAGGCACACGAGGTGTCGGGGAATGACGAAATACATGTCCGGAGGGTGGTCTTCCCCGCCAATTCTGGTCTCGATCCCTTCGAAATAGCGGACCATGTCGTATGCGACGTATCCGACCATTCCCCCGGAGAAGGGGGCGAGTTCGGAGGCTCCGCAGTCGAACGATCGGAAGTAGCTCCTCAGCGCCCTGTATGGATCCCTCACCTTGCTGGACTCGTGCTCGCACTCGACAACGCCGTTCTTCGCCCTGATCGTCGATATAGGATC
>DYTM01000100.1 GCA_020725985.1 Methanomassiliicoccus sp. | reverse complement strand
AGAAACTGTCAAGCATTGAGAAGGTGGCGATGGACGCGAGAAGACTGACTGAGCAACTCCTGACATTCTCCTCCGGTGGCAAGCCGATAAAGAGAATACTGGTGCCTCAGGAACTGGTGGGAGAGACGACCGAGTTTGCCTTGGCCGGATCGAAGGTCGCAAGCGAGTACAGTTTTGATGAAAAGGCAGGCAATATCCTCGGTGACCGTGGGCAGATATCTCAGGTTGTGAACAACATAGTAATGAATGCCATCCAGGCAATGCCCGATGGTGGCCGAATCAGGGTTGAGACCTCGAGCTACCTCGTAGACGAATACTCCTCGATTCCGATGGATCCAGGCGAATATGTCAGAATTTCGATAGCGGACGAAGGGGAGGGCATTTCAGACGAGATCATGCCGAAAATCTTCGACCCGTTCTTCACGACGAAGAGAAATGGAACTGGGCTCGGATTGACGACTGCTCAGTCCATCGTGAGGAACCATGGTGGTTACATTTGTGTCGAATCGAAAGTGGGCGAGGGGACGACCTTCTCTATCTTCCTACCTTCAATTGAGGGAGAACCCGAAATCGAAGATTCGAAAGTATGCGTCGATCACAGGGGATCGGGTCGGGTTCTCCTCATGGACGATGACGAAGCCATATTGGAGACCATCAAGGTTCTGCTGGAGATGATGGGCTATGAAGTCGACACCGCACGGGAAGGATCTGAAGCGGTGGAGGCGGTTACAGAGGCAAATCTGCGTGGAGAGAGCTATGCATTCATCGTGATGGATTTGACCATAAGAGGCGGGATGGGGGGCAAGGATACCATCGCCAAGATCCTTGAGGTGGATCCGTCTGTCACCGCAATCGTCTCGAGCGGCTACTCAAATGATCCAGTCATGTCGGAATTTGAGAAATATGGATTCAGGGGAGTACTCCCAAAGCCCTACACAAGAGCAAGTCTCGTCGATGCCATCAATAGAGCGAAGGAGGCAAACCATGTAGGGACGGGATGCGCCTAAATGCCCGGTTGACCTCGATAGTTGCTTGTGTGCCATGTCCCTGGCAGACGGATGATCATTGGGAACTCGGAGTCCCTTCGAATCTCACGAGAAAGGATCGACCATTGATTTGCAGACGCCCGGATCTACCGATTCCGGGTAGCATGGACCTCTCGCCTCTGGGATGTGCGGTCGCCCCAGGGTGTATCATCGTCCCCAAACCCAAGGATAGCGTTCATTCGAATAGTGTTCTTTCTTTGCCCGGAAGATCAATATTCCGATATGCTTCACGGTGGGACCGTGCTATTTTGGATTCCCTAACGTCTAGATAAATGTCTTCTTAGTTTAGTCGGAACGGAAATGCGTTTCGAGCCTTAGAACGGTGAATCCTCCGGATGGAGGAAGGCGCGAGTCCTCTTCTTCTTTCTTCCATCCTCATCTTCGTGTGACTCCGAAACTGCTGCCCGACGTGTCGAGGTTCCTGGGGCATTCGAACCTAGCGACCACGCTAAAGTACTATGCACAAATCCGTGGGAGCACCGCCCTTCAAAGGATTGAGCGCGCATGGACCTCGGAAAGACCCGAGGTACCGAAAAACCATTTAATTGAGACGGATGGATATTTGTCTGGATATGCATGAAAGTGGACCGAACGGGATTCGTTCCAGCCATTGTTACTATTGAGAGGCCGATTCGTGTCGTCCTCCGTACGATGTGCCGGTTTGGAGACAAGAGGGACGAAATTCCATCCGCTCTTCCTCTCAATCGGGCGGGTCAAGGACGCCTTCTCGGCATCTTGAACCATGGCTGTTTCTGTTTGTCGACAGCGGAATCCTTGCTCAATGCGGCTCCGCACCTGGGACAGGGTTTGCTCCAATCCGATATTTCTGAGCCGCATTTGGGGCAACCACATCCAGGGCATTTCATCTCAACCACTCTTGATTGTCCCATTACAGCCAGGATACATAAGCGTATCTGAGACTTCTGTCGATGACCGTGGAGGGCCTCGCCGGTACCGTTAGGATCACTGCAGGAATGGCCCAGATATCTTCCATTCTTCCTCTTCTCGAATACTATAAGTGCTCGTTTGTCAGTCGTAAGCAGTGATGTCCAACTCCAAGGAGAAGCGGAATATCATTGGCGGGATTCTGGTCGTCGGTTTCCTCATCCTCGTTCTCGGAATTGAGTTGGCGGGGCTCTTCAATATTGACTTGAGCCTCCTCGGGGAAGGATTCTACGTTGGAGTGGTCATCTTCGTATTTGGAGTAATCCTGATCACAGCTTACGTGCTGTACTATGACTGAAACGATTCTCGTGCAACCGCCCACGATCCTCGCCTTCAGCCTTCATTGCGGCAAGAAGCGTCAGCATTATCGAAAAAGATAATGTTGAAGAATAAGAGATGGACCAAACTTCCTTCATTTCGCGACGCCATCGAATCGACCCCGAGTTCTCGTAGGTGAGAGGGAAGGCTGCCAATATGCTGATCTGAGCAAGAATGACCTAGATAGTCGCTATCGAAGCGACGTATGCGTGCCTCTTTGGCGAGTTCTCCCCTCCAGACTCCTCGGCGAAAATCCTTGGTTCGATGCCTGAATGATCTACAGCCAGCCAGAGATGACACATAGCGATGCCGACGCTTATGCTGTTCATGCGGTCGAGGACAAGGGACCTGGCCTTGTGGATCTGAATGGTGTCCTCCCCACCAGTGAAATACCATGGTTGACCGTTCGCGGCGGAAGGGGCCAGGCGAGCGGGCTCAAGCAGATCATCATGACCAGTGATATTCGTTATCTCGACCATTTCCTTTCGCTTGAATTCAGATCGATCCCTCCTGTGAGGATTCCCCGAAGGATTGCCGAAGGATAGCGAAATGACGTACTCGAGGTCGGACGCACTCCTCGCCTTGCCCACCAGCTTGGGGCCTCCCTGCCAACAACTGCCAATTCTGTTGGCGGAGAAGAAGAGATCCATCTGCTGCAGAAGGAATCCAGCATTGGTGAGGAAGCCTTCCTCAGTATCTGAGAAGATGGTCAAGACGTGGGGAGCTTCCACCTTGAATATGCCCTGGACGTCGGCATCGTTCATGAACTTCAGCTCGGTCCGTATGCCGGGGAACGCCGGTCTTAGCGTCGTCATGAAGGAGCTAATCCTGGCCAGAACATCCGGTTCCAATGGGCCTGGGGAGTACTCCCTTACCGACTTGCGTACGGATATCGCCTTGTAGAGCTCATCCCGCCCCATGTGGTGGCCGCCGTTGTCGAACGATGGAAGCATTACCTATTAATGTTCGTGCTATCCTCACTTCATGCCCGTGCTAAGGAGTATCACTGAAGACACTCAGTTGAATCTAGAAGCATCGCCACCTGGTAGCGCTTGGTGGTGGGGCCGTCCGAATTTGAATCGGAGTCTCAGGCTCCCAAAGCCCGAAGGATGGACCAAGCTACCCCACGGCCCCGTCCTGCCTGAGAATGGCGGGCCTCCGAATAAACGTTCCCCATGTCGAGTCGTGACTCTTTCGCAATCCTCCCGAGCCAAACGATTCTCACGCTCCAGGAGCTCCCCAGAAGACTTTTAAGCGGGGGGCAGCATTTATCGTCCCAATGAAGAGGCTCGTCTCGGTGCTCGTCCTCCTCACTATTCTTTCCGTCTCCTGGACGGGATGCCTGGGAGGGGGGATCGCCGGCTTCAGCCAGGAAGACTTGATCGCTCCCGATATCGACGCCATACCCGGCGATTCTCCGACGCTTCCCTCCCCTCCGACCGCTGCCACTCCCGTCTATCAGTACACCTTGCGCTGGTCGATGAGCGAGGTCTACGTCGGGTTCGGAGGGGCGATGTCCCTTGAGATCGAGAACACTGGAATGACGACGCTTTTCGTCTACGGATACGGTCTCAGGTGGGTCAATTACACCAAGGAGTTCTTCAGGCAGTCGAGCGTGTATGTGTCCCCGGGAGAATCGGAGGACCTCGGGATCCTTTCCTTCGGTGCGCCGTATAAAGCGAAGCCGCAGATGTACACGATCATGCTGAATGTCTCGGTGTCAACTCCATCAGCTACCGCATGGCACGACTATGGGACTGTCAATGCGGTCGACCGGGCCGCCGATGTCATGAATGTGATTTCCCAGCACGACTACTCCATCGAGAAGAACGTCCCGGACTACTACAACCAGATCAACTCGAGGATCGACACTGAAGCGGTGGAGGGAATAGTGGAGAACATCCACTCGTCCTTGCCAGGTGGATACAGCACCCTGCAGATCGCCGCCGCGTTCGATTGGGTGAGAGAGAACATCGCATACGCGTCCGATGACGAAGGGGACTACTGGCAGAGCACACAGGAAACGCTGGATATGGGCACCGGGGACTGCGAGGATCAGGCAATCCTCCTCTCGTCGGTCATCACCGCTCTCGGCGGGAGCGCCAGGGTCAACATCATCGAGAACCACGCTTTCGCGACGGTGTTCATCTCGGACAACTTCACCACTCAGGAGAGTCTGCGGGCATCCCTTTCCTCTTACTACGGTACGAGCCTCCGCCTCTGCACGCTCAACGACTCGTTCGGCTACTGGCTTGTGATCGACACCGCCGGATACATGCACGCCGGGGGTCTTCCCGCGGAGTCCTCCCCCGCATCCTTCGATGGCTGGGAGGGATGGACCTTCGACACGAGCGACTGGCTCATCATAGTGGACGTGACAGGGGAAGTGGCAGAAGGGGGCTTCTGGCCTTTCTGATCTACCCCACCTTCGCTCAGCTCTCCTCAACGATCTCCTGGACCGCCTTCCGGATGGCTTCCACGCTGCCATACCTCGGCTTCCATCCGAGCTTCCCGATCTTGTCGATGGAAAGAAGCATCTCCTTCACGTCTCCCACCCACCCCCTTCCACCCCTCACTCCGCCTGTCCATAGGTACTCGACATCCTTCAGTTTCATTGCGTCGACGACGATGTCCGTAATCTCCCTCACCGCAATCCTGTCCCTGGAGCCTATGTTGAGGATCTCCACCTGCTCCTTTGCCCCCTCCGCTCCGACGATCATCGCGTCCACGCAATCCGCAACGTGAACATAGGACTTCCTCGTCCCGGGCTCCGCCCCTAGGATCTCAAGTCGGCGCGGGTTCTCCTTCAACTTCTTGACAAAATCGTGGAGGACATTGTGCGTGCTGCGCGCCCCGACCACGTTCGCAAATCGATAGATGACCGCGCTGAGATCGAAATTGTGGCAGTATGCGGCGATGAGTGCCTCGCAGGCGAGCTTAGACGCCCCGTACATCGATATCGGGATGAGAGGGCCGTAGGTCTCGGGTGTGGGAATCACTGTCGGCTCACCGTAGACCGTCGAGGTCGATGGGAAGAGGATACGCCCCACCCCGCCCTCCCTCATCCATTCCAGGATGCGGTAGGTGGCGAGGATGTTCTGCTCGAAGTGGACCTTCGTGTCCGACGCCCCAACCCTCACATCAGGATTCGCGGCGAAATGGCACACCGTATCGGCCTTGTTCAAGGTTCGACCGAGATCGAGCCTCAGTAGGTCACCCTCGATGAACTCGAACGATCCAATCTTCCCGAAGGATTGCATGAACTCGTGTTTGCCCGCGCTGAGATTGTCGATACCCACCACCGAGTTCCTCTGCCGCAGAAGGCGCTCGGTGAGATGGCTACCAATGAATCCAGCGCACCCCGTCACAACGATTCGTCTATTGCGAAGCTGCATCGCCAACCCCCCGCCGCCCGAGTTCCGATACGAGCGCGGCGATCGCCTTACCCCTATGCGAGATCGGGTTCTTCTCCTCGATCGTCATCTCCGCGAACGTCTTTCCCTCGCCTCCG
>DYTM01000099.1 GCA_020725985.1 Methanomassiliicoccus sp. | reverse complement strand
CGTTAATTCGGTGCTTGAAGCTCTTCAGCCTCTCCGACTCGGTCTTGGCTATGTTCTGAATGTCAGACTCTTTCACCGTTTCCGCCTCCGAGCGACCGCCTCATCCTCTCCAGCACCGCCTCCTTCGTCGCCTTGCCGATCACCTCACCGTCGAGAACGACGTTCGGAGCCATCGCGCACGCCCCGATGCATCTCGTGACGAAGAGGGAAAGCCTGCCGTCGGCGGTAGATTGCCCGCGCTCGACGCAGAACTCCTCCTCGATCGCCGATACGATTTCCTCCACCCCTTTCACGTAGCACGCCGTGCCGAGGCAGGGCGTGACCACGTGTTCCCCAGGCTTCCGGAATCTGAACAGATTGTAGAAGGTCGCCGCCCCGTAGGTGCGGCTCGGCGGCAGATTGAGCGCTTTGGAGATGTGGATAAGAATGTCCCTTTCAAGGAATCCGTACAGATCCTGAGCCCTCTGGAGCACCTCAAGAAGGGCGCTCGGTCGGCGGCCGTGCTCCTCGATCGACTTATCGAGGGCTTCAAGGCGTGGGTCCTGCGTGGTCATAGCTCGTCTCCGTGTTTCCCCGATGTCAGACATCGGATTCCAGTGCCAGGCACTAGTATGTGCAGTGCTCTCTCATGCATTCATAGCCCTGTAGAAAGATCCAGCACGGACCCGAGCAGCATCCTTCGCATGATTGCCGGCCTTCCCCGCGGGCACAGTCTCTGATCTGGCATCTCTTCCTGCCGAAACACCCGGGACAACCTGAACCTGTGACTATCATCATCCTGTGGTAAACGCACCACTCGCAATTGAGCCCGCACGGACTCAGGGTGCCGGGTTCACTGCTCCTCATCCGGATATCCCCCCGTCTCGGTTTCCTCAGTGTGTACAATATCGAATCTCATTGTATATGAGCATTGGGCGATTGATCCCGCCGGAAGAACCTTTCGCCGAGACCTTCGATTCATTGGGGAAGGAGATTCCGGCACGAGACTGGCCGGCTGACCCGCCCGTACGGACAGACATATGGCGTCGGATGGGAGGAAAGCGACTGTAAATGAATGATGCTGCATAGTTTCCAGATCCTATTCGCTTAACATGGTGGACAAAAGGCGTCAATTGTGATAACCAACAACTGCCTGGATAAGACATGAATTACCTCATGGTGATCTTGCATGGGTGCTTTCGCCCTCTCGGAAAGATGAGGGCAAGGCCCGTCTTCACGCTCGCTGGCATGTCCGCCGAGGTCGGAGATCGAAGCGTTCGATGCTTACGTTGCACGGGCTCGCGAAGAGAGCTGGCTAGGAGACTGAGGCGGGCGGTTGGCTGGGTGATGAGGAGGGAGGCAGACGCGGGGCTCCAGAGTCCGGCGACTCTCGGGACCTGTCGGACGCGGGACCGCCTCCGGCCGACACTCCCAAAGGAATGCTAGTTGCCCCCGACCGGAGGCATGGCGACGATCACCGTGCATTCCGCATTCAAAGCAACCTTCCGTTCCTTCTTTAACAGGAAGCCGCGCTCTTCTCTCTTCCAGTCTCCTTCCATCACGATGAGATCGACATTCCTGTCCGAGGCAAACTGAGCCAAATCCCTACCGCTCTCCCTTACAAGAAGGACCATGGGTTGTATCCTCCTGATTCGACCCCACGAGGGGATCGATCTGAAAACGCTCAATTCCCGCTCCATGTCCACCAGGGACTCCGGACGATAGACGGAGTAGAGCGGCACGATCGATGGCATTTCGATAATCTTTGCCGCCACGATGTCGACCTCAGGAAAGTCCGCGCCCTTCGTCAGTTCATCCACCAGCTCCAGAGGCTCTCCTTTGAGACGGGTTAGTGCAGGGATGAGCAACCTGGGCGCCCGATCCGACGGGATCGGGCGGGCCTCCCAGTTGCTCACCAGCGACACTCTCCCGTGATTGAACTCCTCAATCCACTTCATGGATGTGAGAGCGCGCCTCCTGCCCCGGATCGCATCCCTCGTCACGGGGACTAGGATCCATGAAGGGGCGAGGTCCTTCACCGCATTTCTCAGACTGACGGACATGGTCCTTGAGCTGCGTTCACGTCCTGCAAGCTGGATATCCTGCATCTCGTAAGGAACTCCCAGATGCTCCGCAAGTTGCTCGGCAAGCCGGGCTGTATCTGAAAGCCTCTTCTCGTCCGACCTTCCGTCTATGGCACGGATGAACACCAGCTTGGATCCCTGGGCGCGAGCGACGTCCGCTGCCACTCGCACCAGGTTCTCTTCGAACTTCTGGCCTCGCAGGACTGCCGCGACCGGAAAGGCCTTCTCCTCGAAGGGGGGAAGGGTTCTTGCGGCGCGGGGTCTCAACGGCCCGGTCGACGGCCACCCGCCGACGGATACCGCGGGCACTGGCCTCGGAGGGAGCACGTATCTCCGCAACAGCAGCTTCCTTACCTCTTCCATCCCGAGAACCAAGGGCGCTATTGCATAGAGGACGAGGATATCGAATAGAGGGACGGGAGCGGCGTTGAACGCTGTCCCGATGACGGGCACATAGACGAGGACCAGGAGGATGAGGAATGAGGTCACGACTCCCACTGGCAGCAACGGGTTCCTTCTCAGGCTGACAGACAGGGACGACTGGATATTCGTCCTCATCGCGAAGACGGTGCCGAGCTGTCCTGCCATGATAGCAGCCATCGTTATCGTCGTTCCCTGCGCGTAGGCGGTGGCCGAGGAAACAGCGCTCATTCCAAGCGTCCAGCCTGCCGTTTCCCAGATATGCAGGCACCAGTACAGGGCAGCCAGGCCAATAATCGCCCCGATGTACATGCTGCGGGCGATCGCGAACGGGCTGAACAGGCGTGTCTTCTTCGAACGCGGGGGCCGCTCCATTATCCCCCGCTCGGGCGGCTCAAGCGTGAGGGCCAGAGAAGGAGGGATTTCCATCATCAGGTCGATTGCCAGTATCTGGACGACCGCGAGGGGTAGCGGGACGCCGAGCAGCACGAAGGCGATGAACGAAACCAGTTGGGCCCAGTTGTGCGTGAACACGTAGGCGGTGAACTTCTTCAGGTTATCGAACACCGCTCTTCCCAGTTCCACTCCGTGCACGATCGAGGCGAAGTTATCGTCAAGAAGCACCATATTGGCGGATTCCCTTGCGACGTCCGTACCGGATATCCCCATCGCTATGCCGATGTTCGCCTCGAGCAGGGCGGGGGCGTCGTTCACCCCATCCCCCGTTACAGCGACGATCTCGCCTTTCTTCCGAAGTATCCTGACTACTCTGAGCTTCTGATCTGGGGCGATGCGGGCGAACACCAGCTCCGGCTTGTCCAGAAGATGTCCGAGATCGTCATCGCTCATCGCCGCCAGCGCGGTCCCGGTGACCACGGTGCCTTTTTTCGTGATTATCCCGACGCTGCGGGCGATGGCCTCGGCGGTCAATTCGTGATCGCCAGTCAGCATGATGACCTTTATGCCAGCCTCGCGAGATTGCCTCACTGCGTCGCGGCTTTCCACTCGAGGCGGGTCGAGAATGGCGACCAAGCCCACGAACACCAGGTCTTTCTCGATGACCTCTGCGTCGTATCTCGCAGGCTCGGAGTCAAGCGGGCGTACCGCCAGGGCCAGAACCCGATAGGCCTCCCGGGCATAGCCGTCCATGAGGTCGGCTAGCTCCTTGCCGATGGAAGGCGTCAGGTCCACGACTGCACCATTCCAGAACGCCCTGGTGCACCGCTTCAGCACCTCCGTCCCGGCGCCTTTGACGTACGCCGTCACCTTCCCGTCTTGACCTCGGTGCACGCTCGTCATCATCTTGCGCCTTGACTCGAAGGGAATCAGGCCAATGCGGGGATTGCTCGCCATCTGGTCCTTGGACTGCAGGCCCGCCTTCGCAGCAAGGACCAGCAGGGCAGCCTCGGTGGAGTCGCCGACAGCGGTCCAGCGAGACTTCCTGCGATCCAATGGGGGAACGACGGTCGCTGTGTTGTTGAGGCACGCAACTCGAAACAGTTGAAGAAGGTCGTCCCCGTCTGCGGCCGTGACGCGCTTGCCGTCAAGCGTGACCTCGCCCTCCGGTTCGTAGCCCTCCCCGGTCACCTCGAGCACCTTCCCGCCGACCCAAGCCTTCCGGACGGTCATCTGACCCTCGGTGATCGTCCCGGTCTTGTCTACGCAAATCGTCGTGGCGCCACCGAGCGTCTCCACAGAAGACAGACGCTTCACGACAACGTTGCGTTTCGCCATCTTAAGGGCACTGAGCGCGAGCGCCAGCGTCATGGTCACCTGGAAGCCTTCCGGAACGAGGGAGATCATCACCCCGATCATGAAGAGCAGACTGTGTGCCAGCTCAAGTCCGAGGCCGAAGAATGCGATGAGGAGGAAGAGGAATCCGACGGCGATAGCGAGGACGAAGTTCACGCGCGCCGTACGGTCGATCTCCCGCTGCAGAGGGCTGGGGGGCTCCACGACTGTCTGTGCAAGCTTCACTATTCGACCGAACTCAGTTCGCTCTCCTGTCGCAAACACTATCGCCTTGCCGGACCCTGACGCCACAATGGTTCCGGCGAAGACAACGTTCTCGCATTCAGCGAGGCCTTTCCCCGGAGATGCCTTACTATCGCTCGATCTCGGAACGGGTTCCGATTCACCCGTCAATGCGGAGTTGTCCACGGCGAACTCGTAGCACTCGGTGACACGGGCGTCCGCCGGTACCCTGTCTCCCGCCTCCAACATGATCAGGTCTCCTGGGACGACGTCTGCCACCTGGATTTGAACGACAATCCCGTCCCGCCTCACGCGGGTCATTGAAGGAATGAGTTCCTTGATGGCCTTTACTGCCCTCTCCGCGCGGTACTCCTGGAACAAGCTGAATACGACGCTGACGATTACGACGGCGAGAATGACAATACCCATATTGATGGAGCTGGAATCGTTCGTGCTGAATCCGCTTACGAATGAGAGTATCGCCGCGACGATAAGTAGCACGTTGAAGAGGTTCCTGAACTGAACGATGACGTTCTGCGAGAATCTCCTCTTTCGCTCCGGCAGGACGTTCCGACCGTACTCCTGAACTCTGGCCGTTGCCTCGGCCGACGACAGTCCTTCTAGATCGGTTCCCAGTCGGGCGCAGAAATCGTCCGGACTGCATGAGATGTACTCGCGAATGCCAGCCCCATCTGCTGTGTCTTCTTCCATCGGCTCGCCCGCTGTTGCCAGGCCGGGGGCGTCATACGCCCTCGTCCGAACTTATGGCTGCGGACGGAGAGGGACTTTTTCTTATTTAACAATTCGGCGGTGAAATAGACAGATGCAGCGTTCATCGGTAGAGACACTGTTCTTGTGTCGCGAAGTGGGGCTATGCATTATTCAAGACGCAAGCTACTGTGAAAAGGGCATCAGGGGACCCCTCTACGCGGTCCGATACTTCTCCCTCGGGACGAATATCTCGAACCGCGCCCCCTTCCCCTCCTCGCCCCTCTCCTTGATTGTCATTCCCAGAATGGACAGGATTTCCCGGGAGAAGTAGAGCCCATACCCTCCTCCCTTCCCGGAGCCGTACTTGAAGACCGCCTCCTTCTTACTCACCGGAATGCCGACACCGTCGTCCTCGAAGACGATCTTGATCCCTTCCTCCGTCTTCTCCACGCCTATCCTTGCCTCGGTCACTTTCTCCCCGTGGACGATCGAGTTGTCCAGGAGGTTGTAGAAGACCCTCTCTATCAGCCGATCGGCGAGGATGTCGACGGCGGAAACTGTGGGCGCGAAGACGACCTTCACCCTAAGGGTGCTCGGTATAAACCGCCTGATCGCCTCGGCCAGGTTGGCCCAGCCCGGCTCCTTCACCCCCGTCTCCTCGAAGTCCTTGCCG
>DYTM01000098.1 GCA_020725985.1 Methanomassiliicoccus sp. | reverse complement strand
GACGATGTCGTATTTGAGCTCGAAATGTGCGGCCGGCCTCGTCGCCTCCCTGATGCCATTGAAATCGAGCGTCTTGTAGAGCGAGCTTCGCAAGTTCTTGATCCTCAGCCTCGCCACCTTGCCGATCAAGTCATTCGACTCGAGCGCTTGCGATATCCCCTCCCTGAGCGACCCGGCATCCATCCGAAGGGCGTCCAATGGCGGGAGGTCGAGCATCCCCCTCGTCGGAAGGTCCACGAACTCCTTGCCACCGTCAGCCAGGTCGATGACGAGAAACCCCTTCCTTTGACCCGCCTCGGCGAAGGAGAACCGTTCCGTGGAGCCGGCGTACCAGGCGTTCCCGGCCACCTCACAGCGGTCGTGGTAGTGTCCGAGCGCGATGTAGTCAAGTTCCTCGCTCAGATAGGAGGACTGGATCAGCACCTCGTTGAATTCGTCCATTTTGAAGACACCAAGGCCGACGACTCCGGCATGCAGGAGCCCGACGTCGTACTTCGCCCCCCTATAAAGCGAGGCGGATTCGAGACCAGCCCTCAGGGGTTCGGTCTCGCAGTGCGGGATGGCATGGACGGCCATGTCCCCGACCATCACCTTCTCGTACTCCCCTTTGTAGACCGGGAAGATGCCGTCGACGTGCTCGAAAATCCTGAAGACACTTCCGGTTTCGCGCAGTCGGGGGGTGGAATGGTTGCCGGCGATGACGACGACCGGAATCCCCTCCTCAGCGATCCTTATGAGCTGCTCCAGGGCGAACGATATCGCCCGGTTCGTCGGCCTCACCGAGTCGAACAGGTCCCCGGAGTGGAGGACGGCATCCGGCCGGATCTCGAGGACCTTGTCCACGAACGCCTGGAACGACCTGAAGACGTCCATCTCCCTCAGGTTGAGACCCGACTCCTCCTCCACCTTCGCGTATGCTGAGTAGCCGATGTGACTGTCCGAGACGTGAACGATCCTCAATCCTGATCTCCCCTCACCGGGTGGTTCGCCCCCGACGATAACAGGAAACCACCGCGGTTATTTGAGCCTTCGGAATCTATCGATTTTCGTCTCCCTTGCCCTTCTCCCCCTCGTCCACAAGCCCCTTCGAAAGCATCTCCGACATCCGCTCATGAGCCGACCTGGTCAGGTCCCACAGGACGTAAGCGATCAGTCCTCCCACAATGACGATGACGAGCGGCGGAAGGAAGGTTATCTCTCTTGCGGTTGGGATGAGCGAGACCATGAGGAAGAGGAGAACGATGACGACGAAGAGGGTGAACATGCCCATGAATATCCTGTAGATTACCCTCCCCCCGAGGGCGTTGAACCTCCCGGTCTCGAGGGTGACCTTGACGAGGACCGCGACGATGTTCCTCAACCTCTTCACAATGCTGACGACCGCTGGCAGCATCGCGGCCACGGACAATCCTCCGATCAGCAGCGCGGGAAGAATCGGAGATATTTGAGCGAGGTTCGCGACGAGATCGGTCAACCCGTACACCACATTCGCCGCAACGGCGATGACGAAGATGAAGGTGAAATCGATGAATATCCAGACGATATTCCTTCTGACCTCCTTCCTCCTCTCCGCGGATGCGGCCAGCCTTTCCCTCACGGAGGCTCGCAACCTCTCGATCAGGGCGAGGGTGCTCCGGACCGGTCCAGGGATCCGAGAGGAGATCCAGTCGACCATCCGCTCCGAGTTCTTGACCGAGATCGGGAGGACGAGAATCGTTATCAGCGCCGCACCTATGACCGTCGAGTAGAAGAACGACCCCACCGCCCCGGAATCCGCCCCCACTTTGGCGATGACGAAGGAGAACTCCCCCATCGCCACCATCCCCATCCCGGCCATGAAGGAGGTCCTTGCGCCGAGGTTCGAGACGTACCCGGCGAAGCCGACGCTGAGCGTCTTGCCCACGACGAAGACGGCGGCAATGATGACCGCCGCCCAGAAGTTCTGGAAGACAAGCGAGGGATCGATCATCATCCCGATCGACACGAAGAAGATCGCCAGGAACATCTCTTTGACAGGGATGATCTTGGCGTCCACCGCCTCCACCGAGTTCGACTGCGAGATGATTACGCCCATGATGAACGCCCCGATCGCGACGGAAAGTCCGAGGACGAGGGAGATGGCCGCCATGGCGAAGCAGAGGCCGAGGGAGACGAGGAGGAGGGTTTCCCCGGAGAACTTGCTCGAGATCCAGTTCACCGCCTTCGGGATGATCGCAATCCCGAGTATGATGCTGATCGCGACGAAGAAGACGATGCCGATCAGGATTCCGAAAAGCGATCCCAGGTCTAGTCCGGAGCCGCCGGTGATCGGAGCCGCAAGGGTAAGGATGATGACCGCGGCGAAGTCCTCGATTATGAGTATTCCGATGATCGCCTCGGTGAACTCCTTCTTGAGCTTCCCCATGTCCGACAGGACCTTGATGATGACGGCGGTGCTGCTGATTGACATCACCGCCCCCAGGAAGATCGACTCGGTGTTGCTCCAACCGAGCCAGTTGCCCAGGGTGTAGCCTATCGTCATCATGAGGAGGATCTCGACAGATCCGGCGATTATCGCAAACAGGCCTACCTTTCTAAGCCTCCTCAGGTTGAAGTCAAGGCCTATCGAGAACATGAGAAGGATGACGCCCAGGCTCGCCATTATGTTGACCGACTCGATGTTTGTGACGAGGCTGAATGGGGGCGCGTGCGGTCCGACTATGATGCCGGCGACGAGATAGCCAATAACCGCCGGGAACTTCAATCTCGAGAATAGGAGGGAGCAGATACCCGCGACGACCAGGACAACGGCCATGTCCACAAGGAACTGGTCCTCAGGCGTCATCCCCGTTGCATCCTCCTTTCCTCTCCGAGTCAGTAGAACTTGAATCCTGTCAAGGCCTTTCCAGCGCTTCTTTCTTTCCTCCCCTCACTGTCCCCCATCTCCCTCCGCACGTACTCCTCGAAGAGATGGATCTTCGTGGGAATAGCGAACGGGGTGAAGGGAGAGGCGATCAGGGCCTCCCCAGGCATAAGCGTCTGAATCTCGTTGTCAAGCTGCGAGATGTCCTGCTTCGCGGAGTTCTTGAGGATCTCCCTGTCCCTTTTGTCCGCGAGTCCGAGGATGAAAAGGGTGTTGAACTGACTTATGATCTCGGGATCGATGAGCTTGGGCTGCTGCGAGACGGCACACAACCCGACCTTGAACTTCCTCCCCTCCCTCGCTATCTGGGAGAAGATAGTCCCCTTGGCCTGACCCAGGACCCTCTGCGCCTCCTCCATCGCTATCATCGACGGAGGGAGCTTGTCGAACTCCTTCTTATTGGCGTAGAGGGACTTGTTCCTCTCAAAGACCGCCCGGGAGAGGACGGTCGAGACGAGAAGCTCCTCCGCCTCGTACATGTTGGAGGTGTCGATGAGGACGACCCTCGAGGCCTCGAGGCAGTCGATCACATGCTTCGCTATCGAAAGCCGCGGGTCGGAGGTAATGAGGCCGAAGCGGAAGATGCTCTCCAGCCTCTGCTTGATCACGTTGACCGTTCCCTCGTGGAATCGCTGCTCCATGTCCTCACACACGGAGGAGACCTTCTTCTGATTCAGCTCGGTCAACCAAGCGTCGCCGTATCTGTACTGCGCAGCCTGAAGGCACTCGAGCTGTGCCTGAGTGAACTCGTAGAGGTTCTGAAGGTCCCCGATCTCAATCTCCCCGGCCGCGAGCCTGAGGGAGTTGTGGGGGCCGTCCAGCTGCCGACTGCTGAACACCTCCAGCGTGCCCTCGAGATCGGCGTGTCTCAGCCCCATCTTCCCGCTCTCCCCTCCGTCATAGTATTCGCCGTGGGGATCGAGTACCAGGAAGCCGTACCGCCGGAGCTTCATGCACGACATTGCGAGGTTCTTCATGAGATTGCTCTTGCCCATGCCGGTGGTGGCGAATATCCCCACGTGATGCGGAAAAGCGAGGCCGGATATTCCCACGGGAAAATTCATCACCCTGTCCCCCGACCTGAGGTTCCCCACCTCGACGTCTCCGAGGAACCGCCTAAGGAACTCGTAGTCCTCGGCGTCCGCCCTCCTCACCCTCGAGAAATGCGCCGGAATCGATTTCGTCTTCTTGAATGATCCGTCGGAGGAATAGCCGAGAGGGCTGCAGACGCCGATTCTGTACAGCCTATCCTCCATCTCACCCAGCTCATTCGCCTCGTTCGCCGAGTCCTTCTGGAGGAGGCCTCCCGCCTCCCTGAGAACCCAGTCGTCTCTGTCGGCATCGGCGCCATGCTCCACGTCCATGACCCTGACGAAATACTTCACGTTCGAGGCATCGTCCTCGATGACGAGTAGCTCCCCCACCTGAAGGTTCTCGGCGAAGCCGGTCCGGAACCTGATCTCCATCACCTTGTCCCCAACCACCCTCCCTATGCTCAATCCGCAGCCCCCTGGGTGATCATGGAATCCGATGTCAAAGAATAGTGTTGATGCATCCCGGGCGCTAATTCACTTCCCGGTAGAAAATGATTCCCTCCGGCCATGATGCCATCTGGAGAAGAGGAATTCTGTCAAGCGCGCGGTGCAGGAGCACGCTACTTAGGGAGAGGGGCCTATGAACAGGCACCGTCGAGAGAAGACTGGAGAATCTCGTGATGCCGTTTCCCTGGTCTTCTTGGAGTCCGATCGACTGGCTAAGGCTTCGAGGCGACTTCCGCGGTCTTCCATCCCGCCCTTCTCGCAAGCTGGACGAACGCGGCCTGGCCCCTGTACTCGCACACCATCGAACTGACTATGCAGTCATCGCAGGTGAGTTCCCGTAGCGTGTCCTCGTCGGCCCCGTAGGCGTCGAAGGGACAGCCGAATGGTCGGTTGGTCTGATTGTCCATGTCGATCGCGACGGCCAACATTCAAGCCAGTATATAAGCTTGGACCCTGATAGCGAGAAAAGGGTCGGAGGATGCGAATCCGAGGGACGACGTCCAAGCATGGAATCGCTCTCATCGAGTTCCCTCAACAACCTTTATCAATACCGTTCAGATAAGTCATGGATATGCGTCCTGAGTCGGTTCCTCTCGGTGGCGGTGAGGCGAGGAAACCGAGGATCAAGGTGGTGGGCGTCGGGGGGGCAGGATGCAATGCGATCGCGAGTTCCTCATTCGAGAGCGCCGCGATATGCACGGCCACCGGCCATTTCAAGCAGATACGGACGAGCCGAAGTCTCCTCCTCAGGGAGGATCAACTGCTCTTCCTCCGAGACACTGACCCCAGGGCGATCGCGTCGATCGACCACGAGTGGAAGGACGCCCTCGTGCGGACGGTCGGGGAGGCTGATATGATATTCGTCTTCACCGGGCTCGGGGGAGAGACTGGAAGCTTCGCCGCTCCCGCCGTGTCCCAGATATGCAGGAAGCTCTCGAGCCTCGTCATCACCTCAATCGCCCTCCCCTTCTCAGTCGAGGGGAAGGACAGGCAGAGGATGGCGATGCTCGGACTCTCTCACGCCTTCGACTCCTCGGACATGACCATCACCTACCCCAATGACTGCCTGCTGAGGATGGTGCCGAACCTCCCCCTGCGCAAGGCCTTCTCGATCATGGACGACATCATGATGATCCCTCCGATGGAGATGGAGAGGGTCCTGACTGTGGACGATCTCTACAGAGTCAGGACGGCCTTCTCCTCGTCCAGGCATGCCCGGCTCGGTGTCGGGGCGGCGACGGGGGATGGCAGGGAGCTCAGGGCGGTGGATGAGGCATTCTGCTCCCCCTGGTTCGACTTTCCGATGGAAAAGGTGGGCGCGGCTCTGGTGACAATCTCGGCCGCGCAGGCGGACGATTCGACCGTCGGTAAGGTGCTGGCGGACGTCGAATGCCGAATCCCGAACGCGAAGATCAGATACGCTGGCAGATCC
>DYTM01000097.1 GCA_020725985.1 Methanomassiliicoccus sp. | reverse complement strand
AAAGCGATTCCCCTGAAATTCACGCTCTCGAACCTCGAGGCGAGGGAGCTGCTCGGTCTCACCAACATCAAGAATGTCCGGACCTACCTCACATCGCTTCGGAAGGCGATCGACAGCGTCAGGAGCATGAAGAAGGAGTACACCCTAAAGGACATCGTCAGAGTCCTGGAGGCGGACGAGGAGACGCAGAATGCCGCCCTCATCACCGAGCTGGAGTACCTCGACGAGGTGAACATCTTCGCGGCGAAGGGAACGAGGATCGACGAGATCGTTCTCAAAGGCAAGACAACGATCATCAACTTGAAGGGAACTCCCCCTGACATTCAGGAACTCGTCGTCAACAGGATCGCCACTGCCCTCTTCGAGCTGAGGAAGGTCGGGAAGGTCCCGCCGATGATGATGGTCGTCGAGGAGGCGCACAACTACTGCCCCCAGCAAGGGATCGCGGCATCGAGCAAGATCTTCAGGACGATTGCCTCCGAGGGAAGGAAGTTCGGGCTCGGCCTTACCATCATCAGCCAAAGGGCGGCGAAGGTGGACAAGAACGTCCTCAGCCAGTGCAATACCCAGATGATACTGAAGGTGACCAACCCCAACGACCTCAAGGCCATCGCCGCCTCGGTGGAGGGGCTCACCGCCGGCCTGGCTGACGAGATCCAGCGGCTCCCGATCGGCGTGGCGCTTGTGATTGGGGGAAATATCCAAATGCCCCTGCTCGTCGAAGTGCGGCCGAGGGAGAGCAAACACGGCGGGGAGAGCGTCGAGATAGTCCCGGCGAAGAGGATGTGAGATGCAGGACAGGATATCGGAGGAGAGGCTCGCCAAGTACCTCGATACCACCAAGCGCGCTTTCGAGAAGACCAAGATCGCCTGCCCTGCCAGATCGTTCGGGAAGAAGATGGCGGAGAGCTTCCTGGAGATGGCCAGATCGTACTACAATGACGCCCTTCATTTTCAAGAGAAAGAGGATTTCGTGAATGCCTTCGCCTGCGTCAACTACGCCCACGGATGGCTGGACTGCGGGGCGAGGATCGGCCTCTTCGACGTCGGCGGGGACGATCAGCTCTTCACATTGTATGAGTGAACGAGCTTCGCAATCGTCGCAGGGAAATCACTTGCTTCGCCGTTCGACCACTCTCGGCCCGGCCCAATCCACCTTCACCCTGAAGGTGCTGCCGAACCTCGAAAGCTCCGTCTCAATCTCGTCAAGATCCCCTGCGGCAAAGACTGAGTTGCCGAGCATCACCATGCTTGCCGGACCGAGATGATCGATCGCCTCGAGCGCCCCCTCCACCCTGTCCGTCATGATCCCTGTCCGGAGAGCGAATTCTCTCGAGAGTCTGAAGAAGTTCGCCAGGGAGGGACTGATGGCGAGGCTCTCGACGCATTCCCTGCCGACCAGGTTGATCCGCTCCCTCAAATCCTCATTCCCCAGAACATCGGGCGTCGAGATCTTCGGTCCGACCACTCCCATCACAAGTTCAGTATCTCCGCGGATCCGGTCCACCATCCCCCGCGGCGGAAGGCCCTCCGTCCTTCGGAAGGTGATGCCGCCTCTCGACAGCGCCGCCACGTCCCCCAAGCCGGTGCGGTGCAGGATCTCCGCCTCGTGTGCCGCCTCCAACGCGCTCTGGAGCGGGAGCTCGAGTATCTCCGCGGCGGCAAGCGAGGAGGACAAAGCCCCGGCAGCGCTCATTCCGAATCCCTGGCCCATGGGAAGGTCATGGACGGTTTCGACGACAAGATCCACCTCCTGGCCGAAGGCGATGCGGGCGAGTGCCTGCTTGGTCACCGGGGCATCACTTCTTATGCCGTCGAGGTAGGTGTCGATCTTCCCGCTTCCCTGCGTGGCCGTCACGGTGCTCGTGGCTCCGAGTGTGACGCATATTCCTGCGCCCCTGGAACCCGAGTGTAATATCTTCTTGTGCTCGCAGATCTGGAAGAAGCCCGTGATGTGTCCCGGGCAGAAAGCGATCGCCCTCATTTCGCGACCCTCAGCGTCTCGTCGAGAATGAGATTGGCAACCTCTCTCTTCGTCCCCGCTGCCGGTTTCGGCTTCCCTTTCTTGGCAAGGATCAGGACCTCGGTCGTCTCCGCCGATACCTTCCTGAGGTCATTGGCGACGATGACGTCGAGACTGAACTGGTCGAGCCTCTCCCTCGCCCTTCTTGTCAGTTCCTCCTCGCTGATGCCCGATTCGGCCTTGAACCCGATGAGCGTGCACTTCTTCTTCCTTATCGAGGCCAAAACCTTCGGGCACTTGCGTAGGCGGAGGACCAGCTCCTCCTTGTCCGCCGGGATCTTCCCCTCCTCCTTCTCGACGGTGTAGTTCGACAGAGCCGCCGGCACGATGACGATGTCGTGATCGATCCCCTCGACCATGGCAAGTAGCTCGGCCACCGTCCGGAACCTTCGAATGTTGACAAACCGGGGCACCGGCACCTGGACCCTTCCGAGCCAGAGGTCCACCCCCCCTCCCCTCTCGAAGGCGGCCGTCGCCAACTGGACCGCGGTCTCCCCTGTCCCTCGGTTGGTGATGCTCCTCATATCGTCGATCGGCTCCTCCGAGGAGCCGCCGATTATCAGAACCCTTTTCCCACGGAAATCGTTCCTTCCGAGATTCCTGATGACCCTTTCGGCAACCTCCTCGGCGGAGGCGAGCTTCGCCTTCTTCCCTTCGATGTAGGGGTCGACGAACTCCACCCCCAGCCCCTTGAGCGTCCCGATGTTCCTCTGGATGATAGGCTGATCATACATAGAGAGGTGCATCGCGGGGGCGATGATGACCGGCACCTTGGACCCGAGGGCGGTCGTCGCCATGGTAGTGACAGGCGTGTCGTCGATGCCGACCGCGATCTTCGAAATCGTGTTGGCTGTGCACGGAGCGATGAGAAGCATGTCAGCCTTGTCCGGGAAGTCTCCCAGCAGCTTCACGTGCTCCACCTGGCCTCCGATGTCAGTTATCACCGGGAGCCCGGTGGCGAACTCCATTGTATGATGCGTTATGATCTTGAGCGCCTCTCGGGTCATGACCGCGCGGACCTCCGCGCCGTGACGGATCAGCTCCCTCGCCAGCTCGAGTGCCTCCACCGCCGCTATGCTTCCGGTCACTCCTAGGACTATACGCTTCCCAGCGAGCGCTTCGCTCTTCGAGGATTTGATGCTCTCCGAGGGGTGCATAGCGGTTCCATCCATCCGGTGAAATTTAAATGTTGTCTTTTATCAGATTCAGGATCTCGCTGACCACATCGTCCAACGATCTGGTCGCGTCCACGGTGATGAAGGAGTCGTCCTCCTCGGCAAGCTTCCTGTAGATCCTGTCCACTTCATTCAAGAACTCGAGCTTTTCGAACTTCGTCCTCTCGTTCCTGCCGCTCAGCCTCTCCATTCCGGTGGCCGGAGGGACGGCGAGGAAGAAGGTGAGGTCAGGCCGCATCACCGCGGGCTCATTGACCGCCCGGAGCCAGTCTATCGCCCCCCGCCCGAGGAACGGGAGGAGCATCGCCCCCTGGTAGGCGAGCGTGGAGGCGAAGTAGCGGTCCGAAAGGACAATCTTCCCGCTTTCAAGCCACCTCCTTATTCTCTCGGTATGGGCGGCGCGGTCGGCGACAAATAGCAGCGCCTCGGTCAGCGGACCGACGTCCTCCACATGCGCCCTTCTCACGTTGTCCCCGAGCCAGGTATCCGTAGGCTCGGCGGTTAGGACCACCTCCCTCCCGATTCCTGTGAGAAGAGATTCATACACACGTTTCGCGACGGTCGTCTTCCCGGAGCCGTCGATCCCCTCGAACACGTAGAATCGGCCGCGGGGAGGGAGGACCGCAGACTGGACCACGGACGAGGTCCCTTCTCTCTCGATCGGGCCGATCTCGGTGGCCATGGAAGTATTATCGCCTTGGGCGCTTAAAAGTTACAGGTTCCTTCGGCGAACTCGAGGAATTGGCTCATGTAGTCTGGAATCGGAAATAGCCTGTGCAATCGCCGTCATTCGTCCTATACCCGCAGCAGAGAGGCCGGCGGGCTCGCCCCCTTCCCCGATCTGCCGCCCGACAGACGCTCGCCCTTCTCAACGATTGAAAAAGATTATGCCATCGGTGTTCGCTATAGGCCGCGGAGGAAATGGCATGAAGATCACTGACGTCAAAGTGGTGACGATCGGGCTCAACGTGCCCCCGAACGGCTGCTCCAAGGGGAGGTTTCTCAGTTTCAGGGGCACTGCGCTCGTGATCATTGAGACGGACGAAGGGATCCAGGGCATCGGGGAAGGGTACGGGCCGGAGTACTACATCGCGAGGACGATAGTGGAGAGGAAGTTCAAGCCGTGGCTGATCGGCCAGGATCCCCTGGACATCGAGAGGCTGTGGCGCAAGATGCTCATGACCACGGTCTACTGGGATCAGAAGGGTCAGGGCGTCGCGGCGGCAAGTGGAGTCGACATGGCACTCTGGGACATCGCCGGCAAGTACTACGGCGTGCCGGTCTACAAGCTCCTCGGCGGAGACGCGAAGGGGAGCGGGAGGTTGCAGGCGTACGCAAGCGATCTCTTCTGGGACGAGCCGGAGAGGATGGCCAGGACGGCGAAGGGCTACGCGAAGAAGGGATTCCCCATCGTCAAGACCCACCTCGGGAACGGTCTGAAGGAGGATGAGAAGCGGGTGAAGGCGATAACCGAGGCGATCGGGGACGCCGAGCTGATGGTGGACATGAACTGCGGCTACAACCGCGTGGAGGCGCTGAAAGTGGGGAAGATGCTCGAGAAGTACGGCGTCTACTGGTACGAGGAACCTCTCTCCCCTTACGATGTGGACGGATACGCCTGGCTGAAGAGCAAGCTCGACATCCCGATCGCGACCGGGGAGAACGAGTACACCAAGTGGGGTTTCAAGGAGCTGTTCCTCAAGAACGGCGTCGATTTCGCCATGCCGGACATCATGCGGTGCGGCGGGATAACCGAGACGAAGAAGATCTGCGCGCTCGCGGAGGCGTTCGAGGTGGCATGTTCTCCTCACAGCTACACGACCGGCGTGGGACTCGCCGCGACAATGCAGCTCATGGCCTGCACCCCGAACTGCGAGCTGGTCGAGCTTGACATGACCGGATACGCACTGTACGAGAGCTTGCTCAAGCGGCCTCTGGAGATCGACAACAGGGGCACGATCAAGATTCCGACGGATCCCGGGCTGGGAGTGGAGCTGAAGAAGGAGATAGTGAAGAAGTACTCAGTCGACTGATCTCCCTAGACGTCGCATCAGGGAGTCGACATCGATCACGCATGACCTCCCTGAGATTGCGAATGAGTCATAGCCAGCAGTCATGCCTTTTTGACTGAGGGCAGCGAGCTGGCGCTTAGTACCTCTTCCGGCTCCGGCTCTGCAAATCAATCTTCCTCTGAGTTTCCGCGACGAGTCGGGAGTAAAGGGAGGGGAGGCCTTGCACATCTTTCACCTCGCTCTTGGCAATCTTGACGAATTTCATCCTGAGGGTGTCGTCATACTCCACGCCGTTCGCTTTGAGGGCATTCTTGAGAAGACGGCACAGCTGCCCCCCCTTCCTGTCCCAGTCCGTCAGTATGACCGCCCTCTTCCTCTCCTTCACTAGGTTCTCGGCGATCTGAAAGATGGAGTCGCCCCCTTTCACCTGCCAGACCTCGCCCTTGACGTCGAGCGCCGAAAGTGCGATCCTGTCCTTCTGCCCTTCCACCAGGAGAATGGAGTTCCGAGCCTTCTCCTTCAGCTCCTCGAGCACCGAGACAAGGTCCTCGAGAACCTCCTCCGCGCTTCTCAGACAACCCCTCCCAGTCGGTCCACCGCCGTCTTCTTGTCGATCGGGACGAGTACGGTCTTCATCCTGCTCCCCGCCCCTCTTATGATCTGTACTCGGGCTCCGAGTGCCTCCCCGAGAAT
>DYTM01000096.1:3158-5977 GCA_020725985.1 Methanomassiliicoccus sp. | reverse complement strand
CGACGACGATGCGCGGCGCAATGGATGCCAAGATTGTCCTGTTGGGTCCGCCGGTATCTGGCAAGGGCACACAGGCCGTGCGGCTCTCCAAGACCCTCGACCTGACCCACATATCCACAGGTGACCTCCTCAGGGAGGCGATCGCGCTCGGCACACCTCTTGGCCTGAGGGCGAAGGAGTATGTCGAATCGGGGAGACTCGTCCCGGATGAGCTCGTCGTGGAGCTCATCAAGGAGAAGATCAGGGGAGTAAGGGGTGGAGTACTCCTCGACGGATTCCCGAGAAACCTCGAGCAGGCGAGGATGCTGGAGAAGATCGTCAAGATCGATGTTGCGATCAACATCAACGTTGAAGAAGGGGGGCTTGTGAGGAGACTCACCCAGCGTCGCACTTGCAGGAGCTGCAAGGCGGTGTACAACCTCGAATCCAACCCACCCATCGTGGAAGGGAAGTGCGACAGGTGCGGAGGGGATCTCATCCAGAGGTCCGACGACACCGAGCAGGTCGTGAGGGAAAGACTGAGGGTCTACAGGGAATCCACACTCCCGCTGACGAAGCACTACCGGGTAAAAGGGGTACTGGTCAGCATCGACGGCAAGGGAACGATAGAAGAAGTATTCCAGAGAATGATGGAATCACTCGATTCCCTCAGATGAAGATCCTCGGAATTTTCTAGAACGGACATGCGGCGACCCGCAGAAGGCCCATCCGTCAGGCCCAGGAGTTTTGTGCAAAAGGTTAATAGCGGGCAGACTTTTCAGAGTGGTCGCGCAGCCCCGTAGTGTAGCGGTCAATCATGCGGGACTCTGGATCCTGCGACGGCAGTTCGAATCTGCCCGGGGCTACTCCAGCTCCTTTTTCTGAAATGAGGCGGTCTTGACGCCGCACGATCATCGACAACAATCAGGCCGGAGGGGGCTCCAGCCGGACCTTCCCCGCAGCCAGGTCCTTGAAGTACTCCTCGCCGTCAGGCGGCCCCCTCGCCATGAGCACGTCCCCCGCAAGAACGATCGTTCGCTTGTCCGGTCCGTAAATGTACTTCCTGTCCCTCTTGATCGCCAGCACCCACATCCCGCACTGGCTCGCGAGTCGGACGTTGCCGAGCGGTCTGTTGGCGAGGTCCGATGAGTCGCTCACCTGGGCCGTTGTTATTATCACATCCGAGTCCCTGAGGCTCAGCTGGATGACTGGATGAGGTTGAACATCCCGGAGGACGATGTCCGCGATCTGGACCGCCGCATCCGATATCTCCTCGACCGACGCGGCGAGCTTGACCACCGCGAGGGCCTTGTGGACGTTCCTGTCCTGAAGGGCGGCGTTGATCGCCTCCTCCTGGATGCGGTTGGTCATCTCGTCGACCATGTCCTCCATGACCAGAACCTCCTCGGCGATGTCCTTGTTATTGTAGAGGAGTGAGGAATACGCCAGATCGATCATGAGCTCCGACGTGTCCTTGACCTCAAGAAGCATCTTCTCCAGCTCTTCCATCAGCTCCCCTCCGCCGGATACACAGGCCATTTCCTTTCTCCTGAGGCGTAGCCCTTCAGCATCTCGCAGCCGTCCTCTGTCCCCCTTACTATGAGGAAGTCCCCTCCCTTCAGGCGGACAAACGGCTCGGGGTTGTATATCCACCTCTTGCCCCTCCGGATGGCGATGATCCTCATCCCGGTCTCGGACTCGACGCCCAGCTCCTCGATCGTCCTGTTGACCATGTCCGATCTCTCAGTGAGGGTGAGAAGCCGTATCTTCTCCTCAGCGTCCCTGAGGACGAAAGAGAGGAAGGGACGCTTCTCAATTTCCAGGTCCAGTAGCTTGACTATGTCTCCCGCCGCATTGGATATCGCCTCGGCGGCCGAGGCCACCTGAAGCAGGCCGGAGAGCTGGATCGCATCGTTCTTCGTCCTGGCGGCGAGCATCGCCTTCATTCTGATCTCGTACCTGAGCGTATCCATCTCAGCTTCCAGCTTCTTCACTTCCTCCGCGATTTCCCTGCTGTCGAACATGAGCGAGGCATAAGCGAGATCAACTATGACTTCCGAGATATCCTTCATCTGCGTCAGCAACTGCCTGACGCTCTTGGACACCTTGTCGATTCTCTCGTGGCTGTGCTCTCTCACCATCTCTATCTGCACCTCCTCGGAGAATCGTCAATGATAGAAAGTCCCAGGAGGAGAGATGAGTCGATCCCGAATGGCGTAGGATGACAGTCCCTCTTCCATCCACGATTCCGATTCAAATCGCTACCTACCTCCGAGGGAGCAGGCCAGGAATAGTCTTGTCTGCTCCGATGCCCCGCTTCTCCTATTCGCGCGGATAGTATTTATCCATTATGAGATACGGGTCCACCCGGACGCCTCGGGACCTCATGGACCGTGCATTCGGAGGACAGGCATCGAAGGCTTATTAGTCAGCAAGTTCGTACGACATACCCGAGGCATCCCATGGGAGCGATGAACCTGGCCCGCGGATTTTTCTCAAGGAATAGGGAGGTCTTCGCCCTCGGCCTCGCCGGCAACCTGCTCTCCTCCCTCGGGAATATCTTGGCCGGCATCACCCTCAGCTTCATGACGGACACGCTCGAGTTGCTCCCTGGCCTCATGATACTCATCCCCCCGGCAATCGGCATGAGGGGGAACATATTCGGGGCGCTCGGGAGTCGCTTGGGGACGGCGATGCACCTTGGAACCTTCGAGATGTCGTTGAAGAAGGGGAGCCTTCTCCGTCAGAACCTCGAGGCCTCCATCATCCTGTCGCTGATCATGTCCTTTCTGATGGGGATATTGGCCAAGGTCGTCTCTGATCTGACGGGGCTCGGCGGG